>JANXXV010000655.1 GCA_025350445.1 Bryobacteraceae bacterium
TGAGTTTCTCGGCTTCGGCCAGCGTTAGGTGCAGAGCGTCTTGAGCGAAGGCGCCGGAAGCGAGGACAAAAAAGATCGGTGTAAGCCTCATGCGCGCGCCTCGCGGTAGACCAGAAAGTATCCAGCGGGAACCAGGAAAACTGTCAGGACCACCGATACCGCCAGGCCCCCAAGGATCGCCCGCGCCAGTGGAGCGTACGACTCGCTGCCTGCGCCGAGTTTCAATGCCATTGGCATCAAGCCGATGATGGTGGCGAGCGACGTCATCAGCACCGGACGCAATCGAACCCGGCACGCCATGGCGACCGCGCTTCTAACATCCATGCCTTCTTCGCGTAGATGCCGGGTGAATTCGACGATGAGAATACTGTTTGAGACCGCGATGCCGACCAGCATCACGATACCCATTAACGACATGACATTTAGTGTGGTGTCTGTTAGCCACAGTGTTAGCAACACACCAGTGATTCCGGGAGGCACAGCCAGCAGAATGATGAACGGATCGATGAAGGAGCGGAACTGCGCCACCAGGATGAGATAGAGCAGCACCACCGCCAGACAAAGACCCAGCGCGAAGCTCTGGAACGATGCCCGCATGCCCTGCACCATTCCGCGAAGAGTGATCTTTAGCCCCGCTGGAACCTGGGTACCGGCGATGATGGAATCGATGGAGGTGGCGATCTTTCCAAGATCCTCGTTGAGCGGCCGCACGTAGATATCAGTCACGCGCCGCAGTTGATAGTGGTCCACTTCGGTTGGCGATTTAATCCGGGTAATGCTGCTTACGGCGTCCAGACGCGACGACGTGGTTCCGTTCGGGGCTCGCATCGGGATCGACTTCAGGTCAATCAGATTCCTGATCTGAGTCTCCGGATACTGCACGGTCAGCATATAGTCATTGCCGGTTTTCGGGTCGATCCAAAAACTGGGCGCGATCATCTGGTTTGATGTCAGCGCGGTGATGACATTGTTCACCACCTCCCGCTGGCTCAAGCCGAGTTCGCTGGCGCGCGTCCGGTCGACGTCCAGTTGCAGTCCCGGGTAATCGATATCCTGCGGGATGAACGTGTCGGCAACACCGGGGAGCTTCTTGATTTTCGAAGCCAGCAGGAGCGCGGTCTCATAGCTTTTTTCCATATTCGATCCGGATACTTGAACATCAATCGGCGCAGGGAGACCCATATTGAGTACGGCATCCACCAATCCACCCGATTGAAAATACACACTGAGCTCGGGGAGTTCGGTGCCAATCTTCGCTTTTACCCGCGCCATGTATTCGTAGCTGCCGATGGCGTGATCTTCCTTTAAACTCACTTGGACAAAAGCTGTGTGCATGGCGGAATTACTGGTGTAGATGGCCGAGAAATCGGGCGTTGCGCCGATGTTGGAGACGATCATTCCCAAGTCTTCGGGTGAGACGACACTGCGGATTAGCTGCTCCACTTTGGCGACTTCGTTTTCAGTCACGGCGAGTCGCGTTCCGGTGGGAGCCTTCATGTTAATCACAAATTGCCCGGCGTCCGTTCGAGGAAAGAACGACAGGCCGAGCAACGGATACAATCCGAGGCTGAGTACAAATAGAACTCCGAAGGCGCCCAGCGTCAGAGCGGGTCTGCGCAGCGTGCCGGCCACCAGACGGTCGTAGAACTTCAGAAAAGATTCGAAGCGGTTGTTGAACCAAACGTTGAACCGATTATTGAGCGACCACTTCGGCTTGGGCTTGCGGATTTCCACGGGTCTTTCATCCGACGGCGTTCCGAGGTGCGAAGCCTTGATGAATCGGGCGCAGAACAGAGGCACAACGGTGAGAGCTACAACGTAAGACGCGAAGAGCGATAAAGCGACCGCCAGCGCCAGCGCCGAAAACAGAAACTTGCTGACGCCGTATAAGAATGTAACGGGGAAGAAGACCACCACCGTGGTGAGCGTAGCCGAAAGCACGGGAAGCGCAACTTCCCGGCCGCCATTTTCCGCAGCGACTTCGGGAGGTTCGCCAAGCTCCAGGTGGCGGTAAATGTTCTCAAGCACAACCACCGAGTTATCGATCAATCGGGAAAACGCCAGCGCCAATCCGCCCAGCACCATACTGTTGATCGAATTGCCTCCAAGGGCGAGTGCGATGAACGTGGCCAGCGCCGAGAGCGGAATGGAGAAGAATACGGCAACCGTAGCACGCATGCTGCCCAGGAAAACCAGAATCATCAGCGACGTGAGAAACAGCCCGATGGCGCCTTCATGCAGCAATGTCTCGATTGCGGTTTTCACAAACACCGATTGATCGAAGACCACGTTGCTGACCAATTGCTTCGGGATATCGGTCAGCCCCTTCACCGCGCCTTTGATACCCTCCACAACAGCGATGGTGTTGGTGTCGCCGCCCTGCTTCAGAACCGGAACATAGACCGACCGCTGCCCGTCCACCCGTACCACGTTCGTCTGAATTTGCTGTGAATCTTTCGCCGTCCCGATATCGCCGATGCGCACCGGAGCCGCGCCCACGGTCTTGATGGGAAGTTGATTGATCTCCGAGACATCGCGGAGCTGACTGTTGGTGTAGATGCTGTAATCGAGCGAACCGATCTGCACGTCGCCGGCGGGCAGGATCAGGTTGGATTCATTCACCGACCGCACCACGTCCATCAAGCTGAGTTGATGCGCTTCCAGTTTGTATGGATCGGCATACACCATAATCTGGCGGTAGCGCCCGCCGAACGGCTGTGGCACCGAGGCGCCGGGCACACTCGCCAGTTGATTTCGTACTTGAAACTGCGCCAGATCGCGGAGCACGGTTTCATTCAGTCCCTCGCCCTTGAATGTCACCAGGCACACGGGAAGGCTTGAGGCGTCAAACTTCAATACGATCGGCGGCAACGTGCCAGGGGGCAGACGCCGCAATTGGGCCATGGCGAGGTTGGAGATTGTGGTCACCGCCGAATCGGGATTTGTGCCGGGTTGAAAGTAAACCTTGATGACGCTCACGCCCGGCAGAGAGCGGGATTCGATATGTTCAATGCCGCTGCCCAAGGTGAAAAACCGTTCGAAACGGCTGGTGATATCAGTCTCAATCTGTTCCGGCGGCATGCCCGAATAAAACGTGGCCACAACTACCACTGGAATGTTCATGGACGGGAACATATCCACCGGCATGCGCGCCATGCTGCTGACGCCGACGACCGCGATCATCAGGCAAAGCACGACGATGAAGTAGGGCGTGCGGATTGCGAAGCGCGACATTAACGGCCTTCCTTCGAAGCGGACATTGTGGTGAGCTTTGGTTTCACGCGCTGGCCGCCCTGCAAGCCGCCCGTGTTCCCAATCACCACCAATTCGCCTTGCTTCAAACCTGAGCGGACCTCCACAAAATTCGCTGTCTCAATTCCCAGTTGCACTTTGCGGACTTCCACCAGGTTATTCGCGGTTACCACCACCACCTTCGAATCCGCGGCGGCCGCCAGTGGAATCGCCAATGCGCCGTCGCGCCGTTCCATGGTCAGATTGACTTCCGCGTACATTCCCGGAATCAGCAGCAGACTCGCATTCGGAACATCTACTTCGGTTTCCATGGTCCGGCTGCTGGACTGAACTTTCTCTGAAAACCGCGCCACCTTGCCTGGAAAGTTCCGGTCTAGCGTTGGTACGCGGACTTCCACCTGCTGCCCCACATGCACCCGTGGAACGGCCGATTCCGGCACCGGGAGTATCAACCGCAAGAGGCTGTTTTGCGATAGCTTCACCAGGGGCATGGCTTGCGTCTGCGACGCGGTGCCTGCCTGAATCATGGACCCCGTATCCGCGTAGCGTTTCGTGATCACACCCGCAAACGGAGCTGTCACGCGTGTGTATTCAAACATGGTTTTGGTTCGGCCCTGGTCCGCCTTGTTCACGTTGACTTGCTGAACGGCGGACTCGAGCGCGGACTTCGCCGCAGCCACCTGCGCCTCGGAAACCAGATCTCTGCCGCGGGCATCGTCAATCTCCTGCTGCGCTACTAAGCCCGGCCGTTGTTTCGAGACCGTCGAGATGCGCTCGTAGGACAGATGCGTCATTTGGTGCGCGGACTCCGCCCGCTGCACTTCGTCCTTGGCGCGCGCTACTTCGAAACCGCTGCGCTCTACGGACGCCTGCGCCCTGGTGATGTCGTCGCCCATCTCTGGGATTTCGAGCGTGGCCAACAACTGCCCGGTGCCGACGCGATCGCCTACATCGACGTAGATCTTCTTGACATACCCGGCCACTTTCGCCATCACGTCGATTTCCTGGAATGGCTTGAACTCAGCCGTCAGCACCAATGCGTGCGATAGATCTTCAATGGAAACCTTGGCAACCGCAACCGTGGGCACCTCGGCTGGCGCTTCCACTCTTGCGGTCTTCGTACAGGAACTGGCGGTGAGAATTACAAGCCCCGCCGCCGAGGCAATCGCGAATCTGCGCATCAAGTCTCCCAACCATTGACCTTATGGCAGCGGAGACTCCGGGCGTCATCCCGATGAGTGGGTATTTGTACAGGAATCGAACAGTAGAGCGAACGTCAGGGGTTCCGTTTAGTCGAGATCCCGCTCCCAAATCAATTCGGTTGCGCTGGTGGTCACGGCCGTCAGCACCAGCCTGTTGGCGTGGAATCGATAGGTGCGCTTTAGATCTGTACCCACCCAACTGGGCACCAGGCAGGACTGAACATGATGGATCACGGTCTGCGCGGATTCATCTACATCGAATGTGCCGAAATAAGCGATAAAGCCATTTACCGCCTCGCGGATCTCTTCGCCGCTCGCGTTGCCGGCGATCAACGATACGCCTGGAGCAACCGTGGACCGGCGGCCCGGCCGCATCAGTTGCGCCGACATGCGGCCGGCTTTGTCGTAGGTGATCCGCCCAACCGGTTTCTCCCCATAGGGATAATCGATGCGGCCATCCTTGGATTTGCGCTGACAACTGATCAGTTTCCATACGCCGATGAATTGGTCCCGCGCCGCCGGTGCCGCTTGCATCGCGGAGGCAAACCCGATTGCGCTCATCATCTGTCGTCTGTTCATCACGCCCTCCCTTCGACTTATGCCTCTGGTAGCAAACGCCGCGGTTCTGATCCACCATATCAGGGGACGTCGAGGGCAGCAGGAACTGACGGGTTACTTTCTTGGATTTTCCAAGCTCTTCTCCGCCGCTTCGAGCGAATCGAAGCATGGCAAAAGCCCATTGACTTGCGTCATCTTGAATAGAATATTAACCCGGTCGCTGATTCCGGTAATCGCAAACTGCCGACCGGTTCTCTGGCAGCTGGCGTAGGCGCCAATTACCGAGCCGAGACCGGCTGAGTCCATATAGGGAACCCCGGCCAAGTCGAGAATGATTGGCTTCGTTTTCTCCGAACGCACCACCTGCTGGAAATCGAAGAGGGACTGGAGGGTCAGCGGGCCATCGAGCTTCAGTATCTTCGCCCCGGAAGGGCTATCTAGGGAATCGATTTTAAGTGATTCTGTACCAGGCATTGATGTATTTTACTGTAGACGAGCCTGTGCGGAAAATTGAGATGGCGGATCGCACGGCATTTCCGGGCCACCGGCCGCTTATTCGCTGGTGGCGTGGTTGCGTGGCGTGGTTGCGTGGCGTGGTTGCGTGGCGTGGTTG
>JANXXV010000705.1 GCA_025350445.1 Bryobacteraceae bacterium
AGCGATGCAACCCATAGAAAGAAAGAACGATTAACACCGAAAAGTACGGAATCAGGATCGCCCAGTCGAACCAGGCAAGCGTGTGGATGCCGGAAAAGGTCTTGTCCGACAGGGAAGCCATTGCCTGATCCAGCCGTTGGCTGGCCGATATGAACGCTAGCGGGATGAGAGTTGTTACCATGGGCTGATCTCCACGAGCCGATCTTTATGGGTAGATCTTCGGGCCTGATCTCAGGGGAAAAGTGCAATGGGGACGCGCGCAATACAATTTCCGTATCTCATCGCTGCCGTCCTGATCGAGGCGATGCTGCTACTCCTGCACCCGCTGGCCGACCTGGGCAGCAAAGTAGTAGAGGCCATCACCCTTATCATCCTGACCCACGTATTATATCTCGTTTCGGTCTTTTTGATCCTGAAATCTCGTTCATCCGGCAGGTCTGGGATTTCGCTGCGTTTCGTATTAGCGGCGGCAGTTCTGTTCCGCATCACGGTCTGGCCACTTTACCCCGCCTTATCCGATGACCCGTACCGTTACCGGTGGGAGGGGAAAATGCAAACTGCCGGGGGCGATCCCTACCAAGGCAGGCCGATCGACGCCCGATGGAGATCCGTTCGAGACGCCACTTTTCCCAAGGTGGGCTCGAAAGATTTCAAGAGTGCCTACGGCCCTTTAGTTGAACAGTCCGAGAGGGTTATCTATCTGATATTACAGCGATTTACGCTGAACCCATTCGTTCAGGTCTTTTGGTTTAAGCTGCCGGCGGCGCTGTTCGACCTTGGCATTATCGGTGTTCTGATTTTGCTTCTGCGGCAGCACAGGATGCCTCTGAACCTGGTTCTGATCTATGCATGGTCACCGCTGCCGCTGGTGGAATTTTGGGGCACCGGCCATAACGATGCCATCGCGATCTTCTTTGTCACCCTGGCGCTGCTGATGGCGGCGCGGAACCGCTGGATGTGGTCCTTCGCATCGCTTTCGCTGGCGGTGGCCGCCAAGCTTTGGCCTATTCTGCTGTTCCCGGCGTTCATTCTCTCGCCGGGCGGAGGAAAGCCGCGCTGGTACCAATGGCTGATTCTCTTTCCGGTTTTCGGTTTGTTCGCGCTGCCATATCTTGGCAACGTTACCGAAAACGCTCAGTTTCTGAGCGGATTTGTGGGCGGATGGCGCAATAACGATAGCCTGTTCGGAGCGATCCTGTGGTATTCCGGAGGGGACCTGTATCAAGCGAAGTACACGGCAACCGGGTTGATTGCAGCCGCCATAATTGGGATTGCGCTTTTCGTCCGCCCGCTGGAGAAGGCCACGTTATGGTCTATCACGGCTGTGCTGCTGATCTCCGCCAACTGCCACCCCTGGTATCTCACCTGGTTCGCGCCGCTGCTGGTGTTTTACCCGGTGACGCCGCTGTTCTTGTGGTGCGCATTGATGCCGCTCAGCTATTCGGTTTTGATCCGCTGGCTGAATTTGGGGGAATGGGTTGGGTCCACGCCACTGCGCTGGTTAATCTACGCACCCTTCTTCGCACTTTCAATTCTTGGCGCCGGTTTTGACTGGTTATCACATTCGATCAAGCGGCGACGATGAGAGAATGGACGGAGCGGTGCGGATCTCGGCAAAATCGGCTAGGCTAGTAAGCGTATGTTTGAAGTACCACCGCTCGATCGCAATCGATAATGGATAGACACGTCAGAATTCTCGGCATCCTGAATATGGTTTACGGCATAGTAGGCGCCGTTGCCGCCATCGTGATTCTGATCCGATTCGGCGGCTTCAATGGTGTCTATGCCGCCTTCAATGAAGACATTGTCGGCCTAATAGCCATGATTCTGGTTGCTTTCCAACTGCTGATCGCGGCTCCCTGTGTGGTGGCAGGCTATTACGTTCGATTGCTGCAGGACTGGGCGCGGGTGATGTTGATCATCGTCTCCGCTATCAACGTATTGAATGTTCCGTTCGGCACCGTCATCGGAGCTTACGGATTGTGGACCCTGATGACCCCCGAGACGGATCCGCTTTTTCAAAATGCGACTGCGGACGCGCTGAGGAAAACGCTGAAAGCCCGGAACGCCCGCAAAGCGAAAGCTGCCTTAAAGGCAGAAACCGGGGACGAAGGCAAGAAGAAGAAAGGAAAGGCGAAAGGGTCGGATACTTCCATCCTCCCTTCGACGCTGGAATAGGCCTGTGTTGAGTAAATCGTTTTTTTGCCTTGCCTCGTTCCTCGGCGTCTCCGCTCTCCTCCGCGCGCAGCAATCCATGCCGGCTCCCAAGGTGGAAGTTGTTGTCGTCACGGGCTATTTTGAGCCGATCCCGCTGGAGGAGGCAGACCGTGCGGTGCGATCTGTCAACGTCAAAAATCTGGAACTCGTCTCCAACACTTTCGCCGATTTCCTGCGCCTCGATTCTTCGCTCGACCTTCGCCAGCGTGCTCCAGGCGGGCTTCAGTCCGATCTGACTATCCGCGGTGGTGGTTTTGGCCAGACGCTGGTCCTGTTGGATGGATTGCGGCTGAACGACGCGCAATCGGGCCATCATAATCTCGATATACCGGTCCCGGTTGAGTCGATTGATAAGATCGAAATTCTGAAGGGTTCCGGCTCGACGCGCTATGGATCGGATGCCGTCGGCGGCGTGGTCAATTTTATCACCCGCCCGCCTGAAGCGTCCGAGCTGCGGTTGCGCACAGCGGCCGGAAACTTCGGCGTCAATCAGCAGCGCGGAGTGCTCGCTTTCGCTGGAAAGGCATTGACCGAACAGCTTACCTTCTCTCGCGACTTCTCTTCCGGATTTCAACCCGATCGCGATTATCGCAATCTGTCGCTCGCCTCGAACACTCACCTGCTCACATCAATTGGCGCCACCGATATCACGCTAGCCAATAACGATCGGCCGTACGGCGCGGATCAGTTCTACGGCAACTACAATTCCTGGGAGCGCACCCGTACCTGGTTCACTTCCATCCGGCAGAGTCTGGGCGGGAAGACCGAGGCTTCCTTTGCCTACCGCCGCCATACCGACCTGTTCGTTCTCTATCGGGACCGGCCGCAAGTCTTCACGAACCGCCACGCGGTGGAAGGCTTCCAGGCGGCTTTGCGCCGCAGTGGAACCCTGGCGCGAAACGTCACCGTGCACTACGGCGTGGAGGGTTATCGCGATTCCATCGATAGCAATAACCTCGGCCATCACGACCGTATGCGAGGCGCGGGATACGTGGCGCTGGATGTGCGCGCGCTGAAGCG
>JANXXV010000525.1 GCA_025350445.1 Bryobacteraceae bacterium
TGGACCGCGCCGCGCGCGCCACCGGAAGTTCACCTTCGGCGTGGAATGCTTTCTGGTTCCCAACCGGTGCGAGGATGATTGGGGTTTCCCAGGAGGTGCCGAACAATTCGATACTGAGGCCGGCACGCCGGATGTCCACCAGCCGTCGCGGACGGAGATGGATCTTGCTGAACCCTTCGCGATTCGCCTTCAACGTCAGATCGTCGTCCACTCCGGTGGCCAGGTAGCCGAAATGCGCCGGCGGGAGGGCTTGCCGGGCTGCGGCCTCGAAGTCCATTACGTTCAGCGCTTCCGCCGGATCGGCAGTCACCGTGGCCGCTTGTTGAGCTGACAAGATAGGGCTCGCCGCGAGGAATTGGAGAAAGCGGCGGCGGTTCTGGAGGAGAGCAGACGGAGTGACGGGCATGGAGAGCTTCAGTCTATAAAGCCCTCCCGGCACAGGTCAAGGGTTACTTCGACGTCGAAACGTGGCATACTAAACAGCCATGAAGAAGTCCCTGCTCTCAGTTATCGCGATCACAGGCCTCTGTTACGGAGCCACGGCCGCTCCTCTCGCCGTCCGGCTGCTCACGAGCCTGCCGTCGCCTCAGGCAGTTGGATCGCCCATCGGGCTGGTTCCTCGAATCGAAAACTCGGCAGCCGGAATGCATGTATTCCGGTACAGCATCAGCGTGGACGGCCGACCGTTCCGCATTGTCCGCGATTTCAGTCAGCAAACAGATTTTGTATGGAATCCGGTCCTGTATGAGCATGATGCGAACTTGCGCGTTACGGTTCGGAACAACAAGACCAAAGATATTGCGAACGCTGAAATACCGTTCCGGATCATCGCCAGAGTGAAAGGTTCGATAGTGGCGGTCACGTCCACCTCCAACCCGCTGATAGCCCTGCTCAGCGCGCCGCCGTGTCCTGAGGGCAGCCAGTTTCGGGCGGGTTTTCGCCGGCAAGGTGAAGAGGCAGTGAGTCGTACGGCTTCGCAGCCATGCAGCGGTTCGCGAAGCAACAACGTCTACGTGGCGGGGATGCGGGCCGACACCGGCTTTCAGATCCGGTCCGAGGTGGTGAACGCCGGTAAGGTCAAGCCGGGATCCTGGATCCCGTTCCGCACCGGTTTGCTGGACGGCGATTTTCCCGCCGTGTCGATTCCAGTGCCCCGCGCCAGTGGTTCCACCGCTGCCGATCCGGTACTGATTCACAGTATTTCGAGTCTCGGCGCCGGCAAGCGCCCAATGGCGACGGACATGGATGGCAATGTTATCTGGTACATGCGTAACGCTGATTTTCTAACCCGCGTGCTGCCTGGAGGACGATTTCTGGTACTGGCCGAAGGGGCTAACGCGGCGAATGACATGAGGCGCTTGCAGGTTGTGAGGGAAGTGGATCTTGCCGGACACGTAATCCGTGAAACCAACATCAGCAGGGTGGCGGAGCAACTGGAAGATCGCGGCATTCACTCCGATTGCAAGAAGGATGGGAAAGAGTGTGTCTCAGGTTTCCACCATGAGGCAATCCGTGTGCCGAATGGTCATACATTGGTCATTGCGGGGCTGGAGCGCATGTTTCCCGCCGGGACGCAGGGCGCGAAGGAGCCAGTGGATATTCTGGGCGATTTAGTGATTGACCTGGATGAGGACTTCCAGGTTGCCGCGGTATGGAACTCGTTCGACCATTTCGATCTGAAACGTGCGTCGCTGGGGGATGAAAAGTGTCAGGGCGGCGCTGGTAGAGGAGGCTGCGCTCCCATATTCCTGGCCGCACAGGCCAACGGATGGCTGCACAGCAACACGTTGAATTACATTCCCTCGACGGGTGACTTCCTGATTTCCATGCCGGAACAAAACTGGGTTCTGAAGATCGACTGGCGCAATGGGAAGGGCACGGGGAAGATCCTCTGGCGGCTTGGAGAAGGCGGAGATTTCACCGCGAAGTCGGACGATCCCGACCCTTGGTTCTCATTCCAGCACGATCCTGGATTTGAGCCGGCCGGTTCAAACCTGCTGTCGATTCTGGACGACGGCCACACGCGGTTCAAGAAGGATCCAAAAGCGCATAACCGGGGTCAAGTGTGGAAGCTGGATGAGCAGGCGCACACCGCGACGCTGGTACACAATGCGGACTTGGGCGTGTATGCGATCGCTGTCGGGTCGGCACAGACGCTATCGAATGGCGGACACACGTTTGAAGCGGGCTTCATCGATCTGGCCGCGCCGTACGGGCGGGCGGTGGAAACTTCGCCGGAGGGAAAAGTAGTTTACGCACAGCAGGTGGACGGCACGATCGTGTACCGCAGCTTTCGCGTTCCGGATCTGTACACGGCGCCGGTGAAGTAGATCTTCACGGATCGGAAACGAGTGCTGCTTGGATGGAAAGGCACGGCCTGCGACGTGGAAGGAAGGCCCAATTTATTTAACGAGGGAAGACTTACTTCGCGGTACTGCTTTGTTCCGGAAACAATCCCGGCATCCACCGGAAAGCCAGGGCGGCAGGGAATGCGAGACGAAGCGGCGCACGCGGATTTTCGGAAACCAGCACACCCAACTCGAGCAGAGCCGAAATAATGCGGCGCGCATGGCGGTCTCCGGCACCCACCACGCTGCCAGCTTCGCCGCGTGGAAGTTCACCGCGATAGAGGATAGCTTCCAAAATGCTGCCGGATTTTCGAGGCAGCGCGCCGAGCCTGATTTCTTCTTCGACCCAAAGGAGAATACGCGTGCGCAGGCGATCCGGCTGAACCAGGCTTTCCATGAAAGCGACTTGGTCAATGCAGGTCTTGAGGAAGAATTCGGTGAATTCAACCAAGGCTTCTTCGCTCAGATTGCCGCGGTCAACCAGGTCGTTGCGGCGCGTCAGATCACAATTGGCAAGGTGCGTCTTGTACTCGCCTACGTTCCTGGCAAGTCCCCGTGCTATTGACCACACGCCGCCGGTATCCAGCGTCTCCAACATTATTGCGTGAGACATCAGCCGGGCCACGCGCCCGTTGCCGTCGGGAAAAGGGTGGATCCAAAGTAGACTGTGGTGCCCTGCAGCCGCCGAGAGGATGGTATCGGTTTTGCCGAGGTGGCCGTAAACCTCTTCGAAACGCTTCAGAAAACGCGGAACTGCGCCCGGACTTACCGCAACGCGGCGCCCTACTTTGACATCGCCACGACGCAATTCGCCGGGAACGACGGGAACGCGATCCTTGGTCCGTGCGTCTTCGACCCAAAGCATTTCTTCGGGAAGGTTCTCGCAAAAACGGCGATGGAGTTCACGGATGGCGTCCGCCGTGGCCGCCCGGCCATGAAGACC
>JANXXV010000718.1 GCA_025350445.1 Bryobacteraceae bacterium
GGCTGAACAACAAAGCCAAAGTCACCGCGAGAAAATCTTACGGATTCCGAACCTTCCGCGTCCACGAACTCGCCCTATATCACTCACTTGGCAAGCTGCCCGAACCCGAACTTACCCATAGATTTTTCTGACGAACCAAAATTTTAAGCGCACGCAAAACTTCACCGTAGATGATTTCCATACTCTTCGAAGTCTTCTGACCTGGTTCGGATCACCGCTGATCGCGACACCGCATATTCTGAGTCAGGTGAGCGACCTGACCGATCTGTCAGGACAAGAGCGCGCATCCGTTCGTGCGCTGTTTAGAAACCTCGTTGAGAAGATCGAAGAACAGAATGATTCGGCCAGGACGTTAGTGCAAAATCCGACGTTTGAGCGCTTCGGCCTCGGGGATGCTTCGATTGCGGCGGTTTGCACCCGAAATGTTCTCGTACTGACCGCGGACCTTCAGCTTCAGGTTGCCCTGCAATCTCTCGGCTTAGAAGCGCTCAATTTCAATCACGTGCGGGCGCTGCAATATTAATTTTTCAGTCGATCAAGCCGTTCCGCACCGCAAACCGCACCAACTCCCCGGTGCTATGCAGATTCAGCTTCTCCATAATCCGACCGCGGTGCGCATCCACGGTGTAGACACTCAGCTTCAATTCGTTGGCAATATCCTTATTCGTCTTGCCCACCGCGATCATCTGCAACACCTCGCGCTCCCGGCTAGTTAACAAATCCAGCGGCGCCGTCACGTGCTTGCGGTAATCCGTCAAAACCGCATCGGAGACCGCCGGGCTTAGATAGCCTTCGCCCTTCGCCACGGCCCTCACCGCCGCGAGAAGATCGCTGTCAATGGAATCTTTTAACAGATAGCCGCGAGCGCCGGCGCGCAGAATTTCCCTCACATACACGGAGTCCTTGTGCATGCTCAGCGCCAGAATCCGGCTGCGTGGCTGCGCTGCGATGATCTTGCGCGTGGCCTCAATACCATTGAGCTCCGGCATCGCCACGTCCATCACGATCACGTCGGGCAGCAACTTCTCCGCCATCTCCACCGCTTCCTTGCCGTTGCCCGCCTCTCCGATAATTTGCATGTCGGGCTGCGAACTCAAGATCATACGGAAGCCCTGGCGGACCATTGCGTGGTCGTCAGCTAACAAGATGCGGATCATCTACCAGCCGCCCGCCGTGCATTGGCACCCAAATATCAATCCGAACCCCCGAACCTTTTTCCGATTGCACCCGCAGTTCCCCGCCCGTGCTGCGCGCCCTTGCCCGCATCCCAATCATACCCAGACTGGTGGATTCCGGAGAATGGCCGGGTTCCAATCCGCGTCCGTTGTCGTTCAGAAACATGTGCAGCTTGCCATTCGCGGCGCGGAGTTCCAGACCCACATGCGTCGCGCCGGAATGCCGCGCGATGTTGGTCAGCGCCTCTTGCGCAATGCGGAACAGGTGAGTCTCGGTTTCGTCCGGCAGGCGGCCCGTGAAGTCGGATTTGTATTCAACGTCGATCCCGGTGCGATCGGTGAAACCTTCGCTCAGAAAACGGAGGGCGGCGTCCAGGCCGAAGTCATCCAAAATCACCGGCCGCAGCAGTTGCGAGAGTTCGCGCACATTGCGAATCGCTTCATCCACCAGCTGGCGCGCATCGTCTAAACGCCGGCGGTCGAACTGCCCGCTGTGGTCTATCGCCAACAGATTCGCCTTCACCGCAGTCAATGACTGTCCGAGTTCATCGTGCAATTCGTGCGAAAAACGCCGCGCGGTGGTTTCCTGGTTCTCCAGCATGTGCCAGGAAACCCGGCTCAGTTCGTTCGCTTGCTCTTCCATCTGACGGAATAAGCCCGCGGTCATCTTCACCGTGAGCACGGCGCAGAGCAGCGCCAACAAAAGCGAGGAACCCAGCAACCCAATCGATTCCTTTACCAATTCAGCCGACCGGCTCTCAATTTTGTTTTGCGCCGCCGAGGCTTTCATGTATCCAGCCGACAGCAACTTCGCCGTCAGCGCAATCACATCCTGGTGCCTGCGCAGCAAATCGGTGGAAGCGAATGTTTGCGTATCTTCCTCATCCAGAAGACGGCGCACCTCATGCGAGAAGCCGGAGGTTGCGCTTTGCAGATC
>JANXXV010000728.1 GCA_025350445.1 Bryobacteraceae bacterium
AGAATCAGGATGGGATCGGCAGGCAGGTAGCGGATGTGCGACCAACGGTCGAGCAGAAGATGGTGCGCGACGTCAGGCTGCAAGAGGTTCGAAATGCGATTGAGACGCTTCCTTCCAAGCAGCGGGCGGCGGTGCTGATGCACAAGTACCAGGAAATGGAGTATTCTCAGATCGCGAAGATATTGCGATGTTCGGAGTCGGCCGTCAAGTCTCTGCTGTTTCGCGCTTATGAGACGTTGCGGTTGCGGCTCGCGCACATGGCTTGATGGTAAGGCGCAAAGGCGGTAATTGTATGCAGTGTCCAATTAAAACGAAAGAAAACGCCGAGATCCTTTTGGATTACTCCTCCGGGAAGTTGCCACCGGCCATGGCAGCTTTGTTTCAAAGCCACATGGAATCGTGCGCGGATTGCCGTGCATTCTGCATTGCCCAACGATCTGCGTGGGAGGCTCTGGACGCTTGGAAACCGATGCCCGTGACGGCAGACTTCGACCGGAAGTTGTACGCCCGAATCGAACAGTACGAGAAAAGCGGGTGGTGGACCAAGCTTTGGCACCGAAGCATGTGGCAGTCCGGTTCCTTCGGACCTGCAATGCCGATCGCAACGGCCTGCCTTACGCTGGCTGTCGGAATAATGCTGTATCTACCGCTAAACAACCAACCGGCGGTCGATTTGACGTCGCCGCAGACGAAGATTGAGAGTTCGGATCTGGATCAGATCGAGACCACCCTCGAGGACATCGAGATGTTTAAACAGCTCACGCCGGCGGCTGCCAGAAGCTGATTGCCGGAAACGTAAAGAGAAATGGCTTCGTTTCGTAAAATTCCGCTGCTGGCGATTCTGCTGCTGGTGCAATGTCTTTCCGCCCAGCCGAAGAAGACTGCGGCGCAGCGGCCGCCGCGCGCCCGGCTCAACGCAATCGATAAGTTGAGCCGGATGCCGCCCGCCCAGCGGCAGCGGGAACTGGAAAAGTTGTCTCCGGAACGGCGAGCCCAGGTGGAAGACCGGCTGGAGAAGTACAACCGGCTTCCACAAGCGCAGAAGGAACGTCTCCGGACCCAGACCGAAACCTTCCAGAACTTACCGCCGGAAAGGCAGGAGGCGGTCCGGAAAATGTTTCGGCGGTTCAACAACCTTCCGGAAGACCGTCGCCAGCCGGTCCGGGAAGAACTCCGTCATTTGAGGGGAATGCCGGAAGCTGAGCGTAACGCGCGCCTCAATAGCGAGGAATTTCGCACCAAGTATTCGCCCGGCGAACGGCAGATTCTGGAAAATCTGACCACTTTGGTTCCGCCGGACTAGCCAACCAAGATTTCGCGGAGAAATTCGCCGCTGCTTCCCCACCTTAATGAAAGGAAGAAAGCAGATGCAAATCGACGCGTATCAACAGCTATTGCTCAACGAAAAGGCGAACGTTCTGGCCAGCCTTGGCTTCAGACCGGCTGCCGTTGCCGGGGAAGGCCGGCTAGGCGACGAAGATCAAGCGCAGGTCTCGAACGACGAATTCGTTTCTCTTCGTCTGAACAATTTGGAATACCAGAAGCTCCGGCTGCTGAATGCAGCGCTCGACCGCCTTCGCGAGGGCGAATATGGCATTTGCACGCGCTGTGACAAGCCAATACCATCGCGCCGCCTGCAAGTGCTTCCGTGGGCGAAATACTGCGTTCCCTGCCAGGAGCACATTAGTGTTAATGAAGCCGAGGAAGAGTTCGATGCCGGTTCTTCCGGCAGCTTCGACGAAGTTCACTAGTGTGGTTGACGGGCGCAAGAGCGCTCGCCGAGGGGTCGCGCGCAGACAAGGTTTCTGCCCCACCTTGCGCCCGGTAGCATGTTGTAAAGAATTAGCCGGGACGGCACATTAACTTGACGGAATGTTGGAGGCGCGGGACGGGATCGAACCGCCGGATAAAGGCTTTGCAGGCCTCTGCCTTACCACTTGGCTACCGCGCCTGACTGGCTTATCTGAAGGCGGAATTCTTGGAGGCGCGGGACGGAGTTGAACCGACGATGGGGGTTTTGCAGACCCCTGCCTTACCACTTGGCTACCGCGCCTGAAACTGAGGCGTCCTCTCAGGAATACCGCGTTCCGCTATGTAAAGTCAATCAGGGAATCACCGCCCTAATCGCTCGATAAGGCGCCGGAGCACCGGGACCACCCCCGGAGAAGGTCGGCAGGCAGGCAAACGTCGGTGATCCAGGGCCTCCGGCCTACCCGACGCCGGCTGGAGTGCGACTTTCTACGCGTTTCCCCACTCTCTGACCTCTACTCCGTTTCCCAAGTGTCCATTTCTCCCGTTTTGAGGCGCACTCCGACCACCTTTCGCCGGAAAGTGGTCTCAAAATCCGTCGATAAGGAATCCCGGACGCCGTTTACACCCGGATCGGCAACAGCTTCACGTCCTCCAGCCACTCCTCCAACCGCGCCGCGGTCGTCGCCAGACGCAACATCATCCGCCGCGCGTGACGCACCAGCCGTCCCGCTGTGTTGAAGATCAGGAACCGCAGCCGCTTCGGCCGCGCCGTCGGCAACTCCGCCGGCAATGCCAGCCGCTTCAGCGCCGTCAGCACGTTATAGGCGATCACCGCCATCCGCAGCCATGCCGCGTTAGCTCCAAAGTACTTCGAAGGCGTCACTCCCGCGGCCAATTCGTTCTTGAGTACGTCATGCACCCCTTCGATCGTCCCCGCCTTTTCCCGATGCCACTCGATCAGCCGCCCCGCTTTCCACTCCCTAACCCGGCGTAGCCGGAACCAAACAGGGCTCCAACTCTAAAAGCTGGAGCATCCAGCAAAGTGCCTCCAAAGGACCGTGGTTATTGGCTGGGAGACACATCGCGATAAATATCCCGCCATGAACGAGCACGATTCCACGATAGAGGCTCTAAGGTTGGGGACCACCGCGAAATGCTTCACTTTGCTCCCGTCGGCAAACAGACTCTCCTGCCGCAGCCGGATCCGGATCGCAATGTATCGCAGCGGTTCCGTGTCTTTGTGCTCGGACTTCTCCCCAGGCACGAAACTCACCTCCGCGCATTCCCTGATCTCCGTCGCGTTCGTTTTCCCATACGCCTCCCATCCCTCTTCCGGCACCTTCTCAATGGCCTTGCGCAAGGCCCCGCTCATTCGCGCGCTGATCGCGAATCCAAGGAAGCCTTGCGGCCCCTCCTCCCGCTTCCCGTCCCGCAGCCGGTTCATCAGACTGCCTTCACGACACGCTGAATCGCCCCGGTAGTAATACGTCTTCAGCGTCTCCGGCAACGCCCCGAAGGCCTTCTTCGCCACCGTCAGCGGATCCATCATCGCCGGCACATTCCGGTCCTGGAACTCATCGGCCAGCACCACGTTCATCTCCGCCCAAACCGCGGGCATCGGCTGGTAGCCCCGCTCTCCTTCATAAGTACGCAACGCAAACTGTTTGCCGCCGCCGATGATCGTCGCATCCTGATCCACCGTCGCGATCCGCTGGTCCGGGCACCGTCGCCCCAACTCCTGGACCAAGGCCCGGTTCACCAAACCCAGCCCCTCCAGCGGCCCGTTCTCCTTCGGAATATAGGCGATCTGACCGCCCAGCCGTCCCTGCCTGGCCTCCTCGATCTTCTCCTCCTCGTGAAACAGATTCAGAAATTTCCGTGCCGCCGCCGGCGAAGGTACCGCGTGCCCTATTAACCCGCTCAATCCCGGATCTTCCCGCAGCCGCTCAAAGTCGTCGCGGCAATCACCGCCCACGGCGTTCAACAATAGATCGTGGCTTCGTCGCAGCCCCTCTCCCGCTCCTTGGCCCGCACGTGCTCGCGCACCATCCCCGGCAGCCCCAGTGAGCGCCACGTCCGCACAAACAACGGCACGCCACCCAAAGCCGCGAGCGTCTCCGCCACCGGCTTCGGGTCAATATCGAACAAAAGAGGCAATTCGGTGGGGGAGGGTTTGCGGATCTTCTTCACTCGTCCATTCTATCGGCGCACCCGCCGGGTGCGCCGATAACGCCCAGCCGTTTTCTAAACGCCTCACCCGGCACCAGTCCCATCGCACCTCCGCCACATCCACCCCTGCCGAATTCTCAATTCGAGCCCGGTTTATCGAGCGATTAGGGCACCGGCGGGTCTTCGAGACTTCTCCAAAGATACCAACTGGCCACCGAGCAGTAGGGATGCCAGGATTTGGCCCGCTTCTCAATGTCGGCCGGCGTCGGAGTTTTGCGCATGCGGTAAGCCTTCTTAACTGCATTGCGGATACCGAGGTCGCCCGTCGGCAAAACGTTTGGACGTTTCAACGAAAACATGAGAAACATCTGGACCGTCCAGACACCAACGCCGCTCACTTGGGTGAGCATTTCGATCACCTGCTCATCGTCCAAATCCCGCAGCGCCGGAAAGTCGATTTCGTTGCGGCTGGTCCGCTCGGCAAGGTCGCGCACGTATTTCGCCTTTTGCGTGGACAGCCCTACCGCGCGCAACTCTTCGTGGGTCATCCGCAACACGGCATCCGGAGTGAGCGGATCCGACGCCGCTGCCGCTAGGCGTCCGTAAATGGTCCCAGCCGCTTTTCCGCTAAGCTGTTGGTATACGATGGAACGGGCCAGAGCTTCAAAGGTGGGATCGGAATGCCGCATCCGGCATGGCCCAACCCGTTCGATAATCGTGGCCAAGACCGGATCGGCCTTCTTGAGGTGATTGATTGCTTTACGCATGGAACTCAATGATTCGCGGACGCATCTGTAAGTGTATGCGAATTCTCCCGCTCGCCGCCGCGGGCTTGCTCCTGGCTCCGGCTCTTATCCTGTTGGCTCAGGAAGAAAAAGTACTGAAGGTTGATGTCGATGTAGTCAATCTGTTCTTCACAGTCCGCGAGAAAAAGGGCGGGTTGATTGGAAACCTAAACAAAGAAGACTTCTCGGTGAGCGAGGATGGCAAATCCCAGACCATTAAATACTTCACCCGCGAGAACGATCTGCCTCTGACCATCGGCTTGCTGGTCGACGTGAGCGGCAGTCAGGCGAATCTGATCGAAGTAGAGCGGAACGCGGCCTCGCAGTTCTTCTCGAGAGTGCTGCGGCCTAAGGACATGGCGTTTCTAATCAGCTTCGGGTCTGATGCGGAACTCCTGCAGGATTACACCAATTCGACGAAACTGCTGAAGGCGGGACTCGAAGGCCTGCGGGTGAATTCCGACGTAAGTGGAGCGGGCGGCAACTCCGGGCCGGTACCTACGGCATCCCGTCCGCACGGGACCGTTTTGTATGACACGGTTTATCTTGCATCGCACGATCAACTGGTGGGGCAAGTGGGACGGAAAGCACTGGTCTTGATTACCGATGGCGTGGACCAGGGTAGCCGCTACAAGATCGAGCAGGCGATTGAGCAGGCGCAGAAGGCGGACGCGATTATCTACAGCATCTACTATCTGGACAGCCGCGCCTACGGGGGCTACATGAGCTTCGGCGGCGGCGGTGAAGGGTATCTGAAGAAGATGTCTGAAGACACCGGCGGCCGTGTGATGAAGGTGGACAACAAGAACTCACTGCAGAGCATCTTCGATCAGATCAGCCAGGAACTGCGCAGCCAGTATTCCATCGGCTACACGCCGACGAATCCGAGTTCCAGCGGAGGATTCCGGCGAGTGGAAATTCACGTACCCCAGCGTGATAAGGAAGTCAAAGTGCAGGTCCGCAAGGGTTACTACGCCGCTAACGCGTCCCGCTGAGTATTTCTTCGCGCGCAGCCAGATAGCTCTTTACGGCGTCGGCCATTGACGGCATGGGCGCAATGCCGGCCAGTTCCAACTTTCCATTCGATAGCGCGGAGAACTTCGGCCTGCGGGCAACGGTGCGGTACTCCCGCTCATTGGTGGGCCGCAGTTCGGGAGTGAGACCCGCGCCGGCGAAGATCAACTTCGCGTATGCAAACCACGAAATGGGCACTCCGCCTCCGATGTGAAATACGCCGGAGTGATTGTGCTCTACCAGGTCGGCCGTGCGTGCAGCCAGCGCGGGGGCGTAAGTTGGCGATGCCGCGTGGTCTTCCACCACGCGGATGGGCTGCCCGGATTTGGCCAGGCGGAGCATCACCTCAACGAAATTTCCGCGATTGGTCCGGCAACCGGCGGGGCCGAAAACGCCCGAGGTCCTGACAATCAGCGGGCTTTCGAGATAGGCCTGCGCGTAGAGTTCCCCGGCCAGCTTCGATACCGCATAGGCGCCCTGAGGATGGGTCTGATCCTCCTCTGTATAAGGGCGTCCAGCGGTGCCGTCAAAAACATAGTCGGTGGAAAAATGGACGAAGCGGGCATCTATCTGGCGGCAGGCTACGGCCATATTGCGAACCGCGAGAGCGTTCCCGGCGAAGGCCGCCGCGGGTTCATTCTCGGCCACGTCCACCTGGTTGTAAGCCGCCGCGTTCAGAACGATGGCGGGATCGATGTCGGCCAGCGTCTGTTCCACCCTGGCGGCGTCGGTCACATCGACCGCGAATCGGTCGAATCCGGTTACCTGATAGCCGCGCTGCGTAAACTCCCTCACCAGTTCCGTTCCCAACTGGCCGCCTCTTCCGAATACTACGACGCCACGATTAGACATTCATGGGCAAGGATACCAGCAATTTTCGGCCGGATGCCATAATGACTGGATATGCAGCAAGTGAATGTGGGCATTGTCGGGCTCGGCAATGTGGGTACGGGCACGCTGGCGGTGCTGACGGAAAACGCGGCGCAGATTTCGCTGAAGCTGGGTTTTGATCTGTGCGTGTCGGCCGTTTGCAGTAGGAGTGTGGAGACCAAACAACTGCCGCCTTCACTAAGCGGCGTCTTCCGGACGACCGATTGGCGCGAGTTGGTGGCGCGCCAGGATGTGGACATCGTGGCCGAACTGGTGGGCGGCACCGCCGTCGCGCAGGAGATTGTGAATGAGGCCATCGCGCGAAAGAAATCAGTAGTTACGGCGAACAAGGAATTGATGGCTGCCTCGGGCTCGGAAATCTGGGACCGCGCGATCGCGGCGGGTATCAACCTGGCCATGGAAGCGAGCGTGGCGGGCGGTATCCCGATCCATGCGGTACTGCGTGAAGGAATCTCAGGCGACCGCATCACCGCGCTCTACGGCATCCTGAACGGCACCTCCAATTTCATCCTGACGGAAGTGGAGAAGAGCGGCGCGGCCTTCGACGATGTGCTGGCTGAGGCGCAGCGGTTGGGTTACGCCGAGGCCGACCCCAGCGCCGACGTGGATGGTTACGACGCACGTTCGAAGCTAGCCATTCTTGCCGCGCTCGCGTTTGGCGAAAAGATCACGCCTTCCGATATTTATACGTCGGGCATTCGCCGCATCTCGCCGATGGATTTCCAGTATGCGCACCGGCTTGGGCATACGATTCGTCTGCTGTGCGCGGCGCGGCAAACTCCCGATGGTTTGATTCTTTCCGTGCGGCCGTCTCTGATTCCGCTGTCGACCATTCTTGCCAGTGTGCAGGGTGCTTACAACGCCGTATGGGTGCGCGGCCATTTTGGCGAAGATACGTTTTATTATGGGCGCGGCGCCGGCCCGAATCCCACAGGCGTTGCGGTGGTGAGCGACCTGATGCGTGTCGCGAGAGAGATCCGCTCGGGGAGTCCGGATCGCGTCTCGCCGTTCGCGCATCCGCGTCTGGGCGAATACCAGCCGATCCCGGTGACATTGCAGAAGAGCGCTTACTATTTGCGGTTCCTGGTGAATGACCGGCCGGGCATTATCGCGTCGCTCTCGGCCATTTTGGCGGCTAAGAACATCAGTCTGGATGCGGTGCTGCAGTTGCCGTCGGCGTCGAAGCAGTCCCTGCCGTTTGTGATCACGGTGGAGCCAACGTCGGAACAGGCAATCCGGGAGGCGGTGGCGGAGATGAGCGCACTGGACTTCCTGACCGAAGCTCCGTTAGCATTACCGATGGAGAAAGCCCTATGAAGTATTGCCTGATCCTGCTGTGCTGTGGCCTTTCGGCGCAAGTGGCCGAGAAGGCGAATGAAGGTTACAAGACTCCCGAGGCGCGGGCGCGGGTGGGTTCTACGCTGGCGGCAGCGGACCGGGATGCGCGTCAGAAGCCGAAGGAACTGGTGGCGGCGATGGGGTTGAAGCCGGGAATGTCGGTGGCCGATGTGGGCACCGGCGTCGGCTACATGCTGCCGTTTTTAAGCGAGGCGGTAGGGGCCGGCGGCAAGGTGACGGCGCAGGATATTTTCCCGGACTTCCTGGACAAAGCGCGGCAGCGCGCGGCTTCCGAGAAGTTGACGAATGTGTGGTTCGTGTTGGGTAGCACCGACGATCCGAAGCTTCCTGACAATTCGCTGGATGCGATCCTGATGCTGGACGTGTACCATCACATCGACTATCCGGCGAAGGTGCTGGAAAATCTGCGGAAGGCGCTGAAGCCGGATGGGCATTTGGTGATTGTGGAGTACCACAAGAATGAAACGGCCATGCCTAACGGGCGCGCGCTGGAGCATATCCGGTTGGGTGAGGAAGATGCGGAGCGCGAGATCGAATTGAACGGCTTCCGGTTATTGTCGCACCATGACCATGTGGCGAAAGTGCAGTGGATGGGGATCTTCGCGAAAAAGTGAAAAAGTGAAATCGGGGAAGCGGGCGTGTTACTATCGCTAGAGTAATCCTTCCACGAGAACGGAGAGGTGGCTGAGCGGTCGAAAGCAGCGGTTTGCTAAACCGTCGTAGGCCTTTAAAGTCTACCGGGGGTTCGAATCCCCCCCTCTCCGCCAGAAATGCAACGAGTTGCAAACCTTGTTGAAACCTGTCGAGTTTCCAGTATTGAGTTGAGCATCGTATGGTGCAGCAAGGCCAAATGGTTGGCTCACATTAGTTGCCGGAGCTGGCGTCACAGGCTGTTTGCATCTTGAGTTGCCAACCGCTCAAGCTTAAGCTGAACTATGGATGCCCCAAACTGGAATCTTCCCAATCAAGAACGAGGTCCTTTGGTCGCGCAGATGTACATTCATCTCGCTCGAGCCATCGACCGGCATCGAACACGCTTGCTTTACGAAAGAAGAAGCGGGGATCTGATGGAGATTGCGTGGCTGGCTCGAAATCTGTTAGAGCTCAAGATATGGGTGGAGTACTGTTCATTGTCGATAATCAACACGCTGGAATTTCATGAGGATGCTATTCGGGACCTTGTCGATATGGATGTGAAAATCGGCGGTCTCGACAAACAGACTGCCGATGAACTTGAGGCGGCGAAAGCCTTCTTGTGCGGCAAAAGACTGTCGAAAAAATATAAGAAAGTCGAAGATGCCGCACAAGATACCAATCTCAAACCTTTTTACGATAACTACTGCAAAATATTATCCAAGTTCGTGCATCCGACGGCCCTCTCCCTTACATTTCCTGAGGGCGGCGAAGAAGTGGTTCGAGCGGAATTTGTCAAGGTTGGAAAGCAACTTGCCGCTGAAGCACTCGAGAAGTTGGATACATCGTGCGTTGGCGAGTTGTATCTAAAGTACCTGCCAACCATGCAGAAGTTAGCCCAATCGCATCCGGGAAACGATTTCTTTTTAGGTCTGCATAAACCCTAACTAAGTTTCTGACGACGGAGGTGCTGCCTAACCCGGCCAACAGTTCTCGAGTTGTCAGTCGAAACCTACTTCGTCGGCCTGCGGAGGCCTCCGTTGCTGCCCTGCCTTTCCCCCTCTCCGCCAGAAATCAAAATCTCGATCAACTGCCCGGGTCCAACTTCCACATCTCTTCCAGCAAAAATCTTTCGCTCCGGTCCATGGCGGCGCGGTGTGCGTCGGTAATCAACGCGTGCAGTGCCAACTCGCTTCGCTCGGCGGAGATGTTCTGATTCGCGACGAGTTCGCCGTATATTTGAAACACTTCACCGACAAGCGTTTTCTCTTCCAAAGTCAGCTTGGAAATCGCCCTCTCCATCGCGGCCTGCACTTGCGGGTCTTCTGGATTTGGCGGGATGAACCACATTTCAGGCTAGTAGTTTATCAATCACCTTACCGCCTACGTCCGTCAACCGGAAATTCCGGCCTTGGAATTTGAAAGTCAGCTTCGTATGGTCCAGCCCCAGCTGATGCAGCAGCGTCGCCTGAATGTCATGCACATGAATCGGATCGGTGGACGAGAAGCCCAGCTCATCCGTGCCGCCCACCACCGTACCAGGGCGGACGCCCCCGCCGGCCATGAAGAACGTATAAGCGTCAATGTGGTGGTTGCGCCCAATCTTTGTGGTCTTGTCCCGCGTTTCACCCATCGGCGTACGGCCGAATTCGCCACCCCAGATGACCAGGGTCTGGTCCAAAAGATTGCGCTCCTTCAAATCCTTGATCAGCGCCGCGGTCGGGCGGTCGATCTCCCGGCATACGTTGTCCAACGGCTGGCCAAGGTCTGCGTGATGGTCCCAATCGGTGTGGTAGAGCTGTACGAAGCGGACGCCGCGCTCCACTAAACGCCGTGCGAGCAGGCAGTTATTGGCATAAGAACTCTTGCCGGGTTCGGCGCCGTACATCTGCAGCGTCTTGCGGCTTTCTTTGCCAAAGTCGATCAGCTCGGGGCCACTGGTTTGCATGCGGTAGGCCATTTCATAGGCGCTGATGCGGGTGGCAATTTCCGGATCGCCCGTCTCCGCCAGCTTACTCAGATTCAGGTCGCGGATGGTTTCAAGCGACTGCATCTGGGTGTTGTCCGTAACGCCGAGCGGGCTGGAGAGATCGAGAATGGGGTCGCCGCCGGAACGGAAGGGGACGCCCTGATAGCCGGTCGGAAGGAAGCCGCTGCCCCAGAGCGCAGCGCCGCCGCGCGGGCCGCGCGGACCGGATTGCAGGACCACGAAACCCGGCAGATCTTTCGATTCACTGCCGACGCCGTACGTGACCCATGCGCCGATGCTTGGCCGGCCAAAACGGGTGGACCCGGTGTTGACGAAGCACTTCGCCGGACCGTGATTGAAATTGTCGGTATTCACGCCCCTGATCATCGCGATGTCATCGGCAACGGAACCGATATGGGGAAGTAGATCCGAAAAATAGAGCCCGCTCTTGCCGTGCTGTTTGAACTCGCGCCGGGAACCAAGCAACTTCGGCGGTTCCTTGGCAAAAGTGTCCATGAAAGCGAAGCGCTTGCCCTTCATCAGCGATTCCGGAACAGCCTTGCCGTCGAACTGTTGCAGCTTCGGCTTGTAGTCGAACAACTCCAACTGGCTGGGGCCGCCGGCCATAAACAGGTAGATTACGTTCTTAATGCGCGGCGGAAAGTGCGGCTGTTTCGTTGTCTCCGCGCCCATCAAGTTAGCCAGCGCGACGCCGCCCAAGCCTACGGTACAGCGGCTGAAGAAATGACGCCGCGTTACAAATTGTAGAAGCTCGTCTTCGTGATTCATTATTCCCTCGTCATGAAATCGTCCAAGTTGAATAACACCCTGGCGACCGATGTCCACGCCGCCAGTTCTGGAATTGTCTTCGGATCGATGGCGGCTTCTTCGTCCTCGTTCTCGGTGGGCGATGAGTCGAAAACCTGGGGCTTCATCACCAGCAGGCTGGCGGAGGTGGTGTCGGTGCGAAACTCGTCGCGCTGCAATGCGAGAAATCTGGTCAGGCGTTCGAGCTCCGCCGGTTTCGCCTTGCGGCCAAGCGTTACCAGAAACGCATAGTTTAAGCGGTCGGTATCAGAGGAGCCGGCTTCGGACTCAATACGCTTTGCCAGCGCACGGCCGAACTCGATGTAGGTTTCATCGTTCAGAATCGTCAATGCCTGCAAAGGACTGTTCGATCGCACGCGCCGTGTACAACTGGCGGTGGCATCGGGCGCATCAAACAAACCCATTCCCGGATATGGGGCGGATCGATAGAAGAACGTATATAGACCCCGGCGATAGCGGTCTTTGCCAACAGCCACGGGCCATTCCCGCTTCACCTGCGTTACTGCCATTGCCCCTTCCGGGATGGGCGGATAGACACTGGGGCCCCCCACCACCGGCGTTAGTAAGCCGCTCGAAACCAGTGCTGTATCCCGCAGAATCTCCGCTTCCAGGCGCATCCGGGTCTGGTGCGCCAGCAGATGATTGTCGGGATCGATCTCTTCCAGGTCCTTGCGATGGCGTGACGACTGGCGGTAGGTGGCAGAGGTCACGATGAGCTTGTGCATGGCCTTCTGGCTCCAGCCGCGTGCGACGAACTCGGCCGCCAGCCAATCGAGCAATTCCGGATGGGTGGGCTTTGCGCCCAGCAGGCCGAAATCGTTCTCGGTTTCCACCAGGCCTTTGCCGAAGTACGACTGCCACATGCGATTCACGGTGACGCGAGCCGTAAGGGGGTTCTCCGCATCCACCAACCACTTGGCCAGTTGCAGACGGTTTCCACTCACAGGCTTTGTAGAAAGTATGGATGGAACACCGGCGGTGACGGGAGCACCGCGCCGCAGGAAGTCGCCACCTAGGTGGATGTAGGTTTCGCGCGGCGCGGGAAGCTCGCGCATGATCATGGTGGTTGTGATTTTCGGCTCCCGCTTGACCAAGACACGTAGATTCGCTACACGCTCCTGCAACCCAGGATCTTTGAAACGCGGCGGATCATCGGGGCCAATCGGTTTGGTGGAAAGCTGCTTCACATACTCGGCCAGTTCGCGGCTCAGCATGGTGCGCTGAATGCGATATGCCTCTACACGGGCACGCTCTTGGGGTGTTGTCAAATCCAGAATCGGCCGGTTGAAATCGTAGCGCTCCGCTTCGCTGCCGACCTCATCCGTATTGTTGAGAAAGGCAAAGATCTGATAGAACTCGCGCTGGCTGATGGGGTCGAATTTATGATCGTGGCAACGCGCGCATCCAATGGTGAGGCCTAGAAACGCGGCGCCGGTGGTTGCCACGCGGTCTGCCACAGCTTCTACGCGGTATTGTTCAAAATCGATTCCGCCTTCAAAATTGCTGGGCGTGTTGCGGTGGAATCCGGTGGCCACCAATTGGTCCGTGGTTGGATTTGGCAGAAGGTCTCCGGCGATCTGTTCGATCACGAATTGATCGAACGGCAGGTCGTGATTCAGCGCGTTGATGACCCAATCGCGATACTTCCAGATCTGCCGCGGGCCGTCGATGGTGTATCCATCGGAGTCCGCGTAACGCGCTACATCCAGCCAATGCCGTCCCCAGCGTTCGCCGTAATGCTTCG
>JANXXV010000793.1 GCA_025350445.1 Bryobacteraceae bacterium
CCCCGTGAAGGCTATACGAACCGGAGAGCTCCGCCTGCAACTTGCCGGAATGAATCTCACCCCGGCTTAACACACCCGCGCGGCGCTGCATGTCATGGTCGATGGTGAAATCGAACTCAACGGGTTTTGACGCGGGCGACCCGTTGGTAGCCACTTTCCAGCGTTCCGCTTTGATCCGGCCCTTGGCCTGTACTTTTTGGCCGAGCATGGAACCATCGGCATCTATCGCGATCACTCCGGTGAAGCCGGGGCCCTTCAGTTCGAGTTGCTTGATGCCTATGGTTGCTTCTACCGGGGTGCGCGCCGCATCCGTCGCATTGATCGGCCCCGCCGTTCCGTGAATCGTCGCCTCGCCGCCACCAGCGAGTTTTGTCGACAGGGAAAACGGGAAGCTCGAACCGGCGGAGAAGTCTTTCACTTCCACATTCACATGTTCAAAAATCTCAGGCTTCGTTCCAGTTTTCGCGGAGCTCACCGTAAGGCGGCCGCCGGTGATTTGTATCAGCTTCACTGAGAGATCGATCCTGTTCGCCGGGGCAGACGCCGTTTCCTTAGTCGCGGGCGCCTTCACTCCGGTCGAAGAGAAGTTCCATTCGCCGGAAGCGGCTTGCATCAAGACAATGTCCGGCTGTTCCACGGTGAGAGCGGTTACGTTCAGTTGGCGCGACAGAAGCAGCGGCCTGAGTTCCACGCCGATGTGCAACGACTTCGCGCGCAGGAAGGCCCTTTGGCTGAACGATGGATGGTCCGCCACGGAGAGGTCCGATGCGGTGACGCCTCCGGACAGCAGGGCGAGTTTGAGATCGCCGAGCTTCACCTGGCGGCCCAGCGTCTTTGTCAACTCTGCTTCCAACAGCGGCCGGAACTGATTTGCATCGAAGAAAAAAGCTCCGCCCGCCACCAGCAGTACGAGCGCGGCGATGAGAAATCCAACTAGACGGGCAAAGCGTTTCACGGTCTTTCGAGTGTACTATCTCTAACAGGGTGCATGAGAGCGATTAGGAAACATAAACTGGCCGCGGGACTAGCGGTGTTGGCGGTGGCTTGCGTCGCGGGCGCATATCTGACAAGCGATGCGGTCCCCAAAGATTCCGCCGCGAAGCAACTGCCGTCCCCGGTGGATGAACGGCTAATGCAGACGGCCGGCCGCATGGCCGGCATGGCCGACACCAGCGCGGAGCAGGCGCTTGCCCACGAGGCATTGCGGCTTGCCGATCACGAACTGGACCAGGCTTTTGCCAGCGCGCTACGGGAAGCCACCGCCTCCACCGCACCGGTAACCGGCCCTTTCAAAGCGCTTACGGCCCAGATCGCGCAGTTGAAAACGCGGATCGCGCGGGACGAGGCGCGCATGGCGAAATTGACGAAAGAGGAAGCCACCGGACAATTGGACCTCGCGAAGGCGCAGTTGGCCCTCGATCAGGATGAGCTCGACGACGCGCAGGAAGACTTGGCACGGCAGGGAGGCGACCAACATGCGAAGTTACAAAGGCTGGTGCAGGAGCACGATGCCGGGCAGCACGCGGCGACTCCACAAACCAAGATCATTGTGGCCGGAAACAGTACCAAATTCAGCGCGCAGATCGGAAGGTTGCTGGCGTTGCGCCACCGTTCCAGGCAGGTGGAGACGGCTCATCAGCAGGCGGCCAGCCGGCAAGCTGCGTTGGAACGTGAGCACAATGCGCTGGAGAAAATGCTGCGCAACGAGCCACCCGCCGCCGCGGAAACCGCTGATGAAGAGGAAACCGCCGCCCTTGTCGAACGGCTGCGGCATCTGTCCAACCAGGTGAAGACGCTGGCGGAACTGGACAAGAGGAGTCAGGACACGCAGCAACTGGCCGGAGTCTACCAGCGTTGGGCCGGGGTGGTGGATACTAACCGGCGCGTCGTGCTGCACGCCATGCTGATGTCGCTATCCGCGATTCTGGCGATTCTTTTGGCGGTGTTGTTGATTGATTCGCTGGTCCGCAGGTCCTTCGCGCGCCAGACGGACCGGAAGCGCTTGCATCATCTTCGCGTTGTGGCGACGATCGCGATTCAGTTGATCGGCGCGCTGCTTATTCTGCTGATTGTCTTTGGGGTACCCAATCAAATGTCGACCATGATCGGGCTGGCCACCGCTGGACTCACGGTTGTGTTGAAGGATTACATCGTCGCCTTCTTCGGATGGTTTGCGTTAATGGGGCCCAACGGAATTCGCGTCGGCGATTGGGTGGAAATCGAAGGCGTAAGCGGCGAAGTGATCGACGTTGGCGTGCTGAAGACGGTGCTGCTGGAAACTACCGGAGGCGCGAGCACGGGGCACCCCACCGGCAGGCGAGTCTCGTTCGTGAACAAATTCGCCATTGAGAACCACTACTTCAACTTTTCCACGGCCGGCCAGTGGTTGTGGGATGAACTGCGCCTAACCCTACCTGCGACGGGCGATGCCTATCACCTGGCGATGCAGATCCGGGAACGGGTGGAGAAAGAGACAGAGGCCGATTCCGGCGCGGCGGAGCAGGATTGGGAGCGGGTGACGCGCCAGTATGGAAGCCGTCCATTCTCGGCGAAGCCAGCGGTGGACCTGCGTCCGTCCGCGAATGGGCTTGACGTGATTGTGCGGTATGT
>JANXXV010000803.1 GCA_025350445.1 Bryobacteraceae bacterium
CTCCATCGCGCTTGACGAAGACCTGGAGGCCGCTCTTACCCAGTTGACGCAAGCAATCGAGGAGAGTGGCGCGACGGTTACCCACGATCCCTTGCCCACGATGCAGCTCGATCGGGGGCAGATGGTGCGGCTGTTCCAGAATCTGGTGGGCAATGCATTGAAATATCGAAATCCCGGCCAGCCTCCCAAAATCCATATCTCCGCGGAACAAGCCGGGGAGGAATGGGTCATCTCGGTTCAAGATAACGGAATCGGCTTCGATCCAAAGTATGCGGCGAACATCTTCGCACCGTTCAAACGGCTGCACACCGCAGCGGAGTATCCCGGAACCGGGGTGGGCCTGGCGATATGCAGGCGAATCGTGGAAGCTCACGGCGGGCGTATATGGGCGGAATCGGCGCCGGGCGAGGGCGCCACTTTCCGGTTTACGCTCCCGGCGGAAGGCCAAGAGCCTACGCACCACACGGCCTCAATGGTGGGTCCGATCGCACCCGCTAGTTAAAAGCCTGCTCCAGATCCGCGATGATATCTTCCACCGCTTCGATTCCGACGGAAATCCGAATCAAACTATCGCGAATGCCAACGCGCTCCCGCTGCTTCGGAGCCAGATCGCGATGCGACGACATTGCCGGATAGAGCGCCATGGTATGCACGTCGCCCAATGAGGTGGCGCGCACAATCATCTTCAGCTTTTCCATCCACGCGAATACCTCGGCGCGGCCGGCATCCTTCAAATCGAAACTAATCATCGCGCCGTAAAAATCTTTTGGAAAGAGGCGCGCGATGGCGGAGGCGTCGGGATGGTTCGGGTCCGACGGAAAATTCACCTTCGCCACGCCGGGATGCGCGGCCAGCCAGGTTGCTACTTTGCAGGCGTTTCTGTTCTGCCTTTCCACGCGCAGCGCGAACGTCTTGATACCGCGCATGGTGAGATACGATTCGAACGGTCCAAGCGTCGGCCCATAGATGCGGGAAAGCGCACGCAGGGTCCCGATGTGTTCCTGATCCGTCACCACAATGCCGCCCATCACATCGCCGTGCCCCGCCAAATACTTTGTCGCACTGTGCACCACAATATTTGCGCCTAGCTCCAACGGCCTGATCAGCAGCGGAGTTGCGAACGTATTGTCCACCACCAGCGCAGCGCCGCCGGCCTTCGTCATCTCCGCAATGCGGTCGAGTTCGCCGACGCGCAACAAGGGATTTGAAACGGTCTCCATCAGCACGCATCCGGGCTTGTTCTGTTCGATGGCCTTGCGCACGGCTTCGGTATCGCAGATGTCGACGAAAGTAGTCTCCACGCCGAACGGCTCCATCATCTTCACCAGCATGTTGGTGGAAGCGCCGTACAGCGCATTGGCTGCGACAATCGATTTCCGGCGGTCCAGCAGCGCGGTATGTAGCGCGATGTGAAGCCCCGCCATACCGCTGGAACACGCCAGCGCCCCGGCGCCATTCTCAAGCGATGCGCAGAGTTCTTCCAGTGCGGCGTTGGTGGGATTGCTGTAACGCGCGTAGGCGAAACCCTTGCTGGAGTCCGCAAACACGCCGTCCAGCGTTTCCATATCGTCGTAGAAATAGCTCGTTGCCGTATAAATTGGAGTGGTGCTGGGAATACAGGCGTCCGCTTTTTTTCGGTCGCCTACATGAACCGCTTTCGTTTCGATCTTCATTTCCGCTTCCAGCGCACGCCTTCTTTGGTGTCTTCCAGGATCACGCCGCATCCCAGCAGCTCTGCGCGAATCTCGTCCGACCGCTTGAAATCTTTCGCCTTCTTCGCCTGCACCCGTTCGGCGATGAACGCCTCGATCCGGGCTTCCGTGATTCCTTCCTCGCGCACAGTGGGTTTGAGGACATCCATGATGGAATCGAAGCGCGCGAACAGTGCCAGCGCCGCCGCGCGATTGCCTTCGTGAAACTCGCCGGCATCCATATTGGAATTGGTATCGCGCACGTATTCGAAAATCGCCGCCAACGCTTCCGCCGTGTTCAGATCGTCGTCCAGGCTTTCTTCAAATTGCCGCAATGCCAGCGCGGTACGTTCCGTGATGGCGGGACTCTCGCCGGCGGCAAACTTGCCGGTTTCCAAACGCAACTTGTAGTTTCGCAGCCTGTCAATAGACGTCGCGGCAGCCTTTAATCCGTCAAACGTGAAGTTCAGTTTTTTGCGATAGGGCACGGACACCAACAGATAACGAATCACTTCCGGTTGATAACCGCGATCGAACAAATCGCGCAGCGTGTAGAAATTTCCCAGCGACTTCGACATCTTCTGGCCTTCCACAATCAGGTGTTCGGCGTGCAGCCAGAACCGCGAGAACTGCTTGCCGCTGAGCGCCTCCGATTGCGCAATTTCATTCTCATGATGCGGAAATGTCAGATCGATTCCGCCGGCGTGGATGTCCAGCGTGTCGCCCAGATACTTCATGGCCATCACGGAACATTCAATGTGCCAGCCGGGCCGGCCTGCGCCCATCGAAGCATCCCAGCTTGGTTCGGAATCCCGCTTCGCCTTCCACAGTACGAAGTCGCGGGCGTCGGCCTTATCGTATTCATCCACGTCCACGCGCGCGCCGGCACGAATGCCGCTGACGTCAAGGTGCGAGAGCTTTCCGTAATTCGGAAACTTCGAAATTCTGTAATAGACCGATCCGTCGCTCTGATACGTGTAGCCCTTCTCTTCCAGCTTCTCAATGGCGGCCACCATTTCCGGAATGTGTTCAGTGGCGCGCACCAGCCGCTCCGGGCGCTCCAGCCGCAGCGCATCGGTATCTTCGAGGAAGGCTTTCTCGTAGGGCTCGGTATATTCGTGCAGCGTTTTGCCCTGCTGCATGGCGCCGCGGATGATCTTGTCTTCCACGTCCGTGATATTCATCACGTGGTTCAAGGTGTAACCGCGGGCGCGCAGCCAGCGGCGAAGAATATCCTGAAAGGTGAACGTCCGGAGATTCCCGATGTGCACGTAGTTGTAGACGGTCGGTCCGCAGGTGTACATGCGGACAGTCTTGCCGTCCATCGAAGTGAATTCCTGAACCTGTTGCGTCAGGGTGTTATATAAGCGCAAGGGCATACGGTGGGTGAATTTTCTATCTTAACAGGCGGTATCCTAACGAGAGATGAGACTTGGCATCGACCTGGGCACAACCCGAATCGTGGTGGCCGCGGTGGATCGCGGCAACTATCCGGTTGTGACGTTCGAGGACCGGGATGGCGCCAGTTGGGAATGGTTCCCGCCGCTGGTTGCGGTGCGCGGCGGGGAGCGTCTATTCGGTTGGGATGCGTGGCGCGTGCAGGCCGAGCCCGGGTACACGGTAGTGCGTTCCATCAAGCGCGTTCTGGAAGATGCAGGCCCCGGAACTCTAGTCTTGCTGGGTGACGTGACTCTGCCTGTTCA
>JANXXV010000820.1 GCA_025350445.1 Bryobacteraceae bacterium
CCGATGATCACGATTCCGATGATCGATTGGGTGGCCAAGACAGGCGCGAACCGCACGAAGCTGGCGAGTTTTTCGCAGAGCAAGTATGGAGCGCAAACGGGCAACGACTGGCAATGGTTTGCGGACGCCGGGAATGGCGTGCTGAAGAGCACGAATCAAGATGTAGCGGGCAACGACCCGAACGACGCGAATGTGCCGAACTCGGCGGCGGTACAGGACGGCTGGGTGCAGCATCTGGTGTCGCGCTGGGGGATCTCCACTACGGGCGGCTTGAAGTACTACATCATGGACAACGAACATTCCCTGTGGCATTCCACCCATCGCGATGTGCATCCCGTAGGTGCGAAGATGGCTGAGATTCGCGACAAAATGCTGGCCTATGCGGCCGCGGTAAAGGGCCGGGATGCAGCGGCGCTGATTGTTGGACCGGAGGAGTGGGGCTGGAGCGGTTACACGCTGAGCGGCTACGACCAGCAGTACGGTTCGCTGCATGGCTGGAGCAATCTTCCGGATCGCGTGGCGAATGCGAATTGGGACTATCTGCCTTGGCTGTTAAATCAATTGAAGGGCAGTTCGGTGGCCAATGGGCAGAAGCCGCTGGACGTTTTCAGCGTGCACTACTATCCGCAGGGCGGCGAATTCGGCAACGATACTTCCACGGCGATGCAGTTGCGGCGGAACCGGTCCACGCGGTCGCTGTGGGATCCGGCGTACGTGGACGAGACATGGATCAGTGACAAAGTGAAGTTGATTCCGCGGCTGCGCGGCTGGGTGGATTCCTACTATTGGCCAGGAACGCCCATTGCGATTACCGAATACAACTGGGGAGCCGAAGGCCACGTAAACGGAGCCACGGCGCAGGCGGATATTTACGGAATTTTCGGGCGCGAAGGTTTGGACATGGCGGCGCGATGGACCACGCCGGACGCCGCAACACCAACGTATAAGGCGATGAAGCTGTATCGCAATTATGACGGTAACAAGTCTGGATTTGGCGACACCAGTGTGCGCGCGGCGGCCCCGAATCCGGATAATCTTAGTGCATTCGCCGCACTGCGGTCGGCCGACAATGCGCTGACGGTGATGGTGGTCAATAAGTACTTAAGCGGGAGCACTCCGGTGACAGTGAACCTAGCCAACTTTAGCGGGAATGGGAGCGGACAGGTGTGGCAGTTGACGGCGGCGAACGCCATCACGCGGCTGGCGGATGCAGTCTACAGCGAGCCGGCTTTGAGCTTGACGGTGCCGGCGCAGAGCATCACGCTGCTGATTCTGCCGGCTGGGAGTACGCCGGTGAATCGCCCCCCGGTGGCGTCGTTTACGGCCACTCCAGCAGGCGGGACGGCTCCAGTGACCGTGAGTTTCGATGCCACTGCATCTTCCGATCCGGACGGGACTATCGCCTCGTACGCGTGGAAGTTCGGCGATGGCGAAACAGGCACGGGTAAGACGATTACCCATCCGTACACCGCGGCCGGGACGTTCACCGCGGCGTTGACCGTGACTGATAATGGCGGCGCAACGGCAACGGTATCGAAGACGATCAGCGTTACCGCGGTTGCTCTTCCAACGGCGCCGGCAAATCTTGTCGCGACATCCGGGACCGGGTTCGCGGTGTTGAAGTGGACCGATAAGTCTTCGAACGAGTCGGGCTTCTACGTAGAGCGCGCTCCGAACGGCACAAATACGTGGGCGCGCATCGCAACAGTCAACGCCAATACGGCTACCTATCGAAATACGGTGCCGGCCGGCCGCTACAAGTACCGCGTGCAGGCGTTCAACGCAGCGGGCGTGTCGGCGTATTCCAATACGGTCACCATCCGGGTGCGTTAGGCAGCTATTTTGAAATGTTGCGCTGGGCCAGCCACTCTTTCAGCCGGTCGGGCCATCCCATCACCGGCGCTGGCGCCTCTTTGGTCGGCCGTAGGGCGAAGCCATGGCCGCCGTAGGAGTAGATATGCATCTCACTCGGGATGTGGGCGGCTTCCAGTTCCAGGTAAAACTTCACGGTCGGTTCCACGTGGGACCGGTCGTCGTCCGTGCTTACCATAAAGACTGGCGGCGCGTCCTTCGGCACAGGAAATAGCGGAGCGGCGTCCGGCTTATTGGCGCCGGGCCGGTACCATGGGTAGACCAGCACATTGAAATCCGGGCGGGAGCTGACGCGCTCAATCGGGTCTTTCGAATCGGGTTTCCCTGCGTCGAATTTGGTCTCGATCATGCCGGCTACTTCGCCGCCAGCCGAGAATCCTACAAAGCCAATTCGGGCAGCATCCAGGTTCCACTCCTTGGCATGGCTTCGCGTCAGGCGTACGGCTCGCGCCGCATCGTCGTAGACTTCATTCGGCAGCGTGTACTTCGAACCAGGGGCCTTCGCCAACCGGTACTTTAATACAATGGCGGCGATGCCGTTGGAGTTCAGCCAGTCGGCAAACTCCCAGCCTTCCTTTTCAATCACCAATTGCGTGTGGCCGCCGCCGGGCGCGACGATCATCGCGGCTCCGGTGGCCTTCTCCTTGGGAGGAAGAAATACATAGACCGACGGGTAATGGGTGACAGTATAGTTTCCAGCCCAGGCGCTGTACTTCGGATTGACCGATGGCTTGGAGACCTCCGGGGCGGTGATCCCCTCGGAACCCGGCGCGCCTTTGGGCCATAGCTTGATCTCTTCACCGCGTTCGGTGGGGAATGCGGCGCCCGCAAACAGGAGGCAACCACAGATTAGTTTTGGCATTTTTAAGTACGTCGACATGCAGAGTATCATAACTAGTGAAATGCCAACGAATTCGCTCGACAGATCGAATCCTGCGATTCACGCCAAAATCCGCGTGAATCGGCGTGAATCGGCGGCTAATGCTTTTGGCCCCCAATTCACGCCGATCAACAAGGATAACCTGACCCGTCCCGCTTTCTCTTGGCCCCCGCACTAGCTGGGAATATCGAACCCCAGGGCTTGACATGATACAGACTGCAAGGCCGTGGCGGATGGCCGCGATCTGGCTAGTTACGCTGGGGACGTTCTTCTTCCTCAGTTATGGTTTCGCCAATTGGGTAACCAGCCAACGGGCTTCGGTGCCATTCTTCGCCTTCGAATGGGAACGGTCCATTCCCTTTCTGCCGTGGACCATCGTGCCCTACTGGTCCACGGATCTGCTCTATGCCGCCTCCTTGTTCATCTGCCGCACACGCCGCGAATTAACCACTCACGTCAGGCGTCTGCTGGCGGCGCAGATTCTCTCCGTGTGGGTGTTCCTGCTTTTCCCACTGCGATTCTCATTTGCACGGCCCGCAGCGGAAGGATTTTTCGGATGGCTTTTCAACTTACTGGCCGGCTTCGATCCGCCATTCAACGAAGCACCTTCGTTGCACCTGAGCCTGACCGTAATCTTATGGGCTCGCTATTCGGCGCACCTTCGCGGCGCGGCGCTATGGCTGATGCGCGGCTGGCTGGTGCTGGCCTCAATCTCCACGCTGACCACCTACCAACATCACTTCGTCGATCTACCGGCAGGGATGGCCTTGGGCTTTCTGGTGATCGTACTCTTTCCTCTGCGGCAACCGTCGGCGGATATGCAAAGAAGACGGCTGAGTGCGGCCTACCTTACCGGGGCACTGATCGTTGCATCCGTTGCGTTTCGATTCGGCGGCGCCACCTGGCTGCTGCTATGGCCGGCACTAGCGCTGTCGATAGTGAGCGGCATCTACTGGACGGGAGACGCCCGTGGATTCCGCAAAAGCAATGGGAAGATCGGCCAGCCGATGCGCTTGTTGCTGAGCCCGTATCTGACGGCGGCGCGCTTGAATTCCCTCTGGTGGACGCGCCGGGATGCGGCCCAGGAATTTTCGACCGGCGTTTGGATCGGTGGAGTTCCGCAGGCGCGGGGAATGTCGTCGGTTGTGGATCTAACGGCAGAGTTGTTGTTCGAAGCAGCGGGTGATAAGTATCGCGGGGTTCCCATGCTGGATCTGATGGCGCCCACGGTGGAGCAACTGGAGGCCGCTGTATCGGCGATCAATGAGCTGACTGGCAGCCGGCCCACGCTCGTCTGTTGCGCGCTGGGCTATTCGCGCAGCGCTACAGCCGCCGTCGCCTGGCTGGTGGCAAGCGGAACATCGGAATGCGTCGATCTCGCGATTCTACAGTTACTGCGGATTCGGCCTCAAGTACGGTTGAGCGAAGCACATCGGGTCCGGCTGGCGGAATGGGCGGCGGCTAGGAGATGATGTCGCGGATCACTTTGCCATGCACGTCGGTCAGACGGAAGTCACGGCCGCTATAACGATAAGTCAGACGCGTGTGATCAAGCCCCAGAAGATGCAGTAGCGTGGCGTTCACGTCGTGCGGATGCACGGGATTCTCAACGGCACGATAGCCGAAATCGTCGGTCGCGCCGTAGACGGTGCCGCCCTTGATGCCGCCTCCAGCCAGCGCGATGCTGTAGCCGTAGGAGTTGTGATCGCGGCCGAAATGCACTTTAGTAGTGGAGCCGTTCTCGACCGCCGGCGTGCGGCCGAATTCGGTGCCGAACACGACCAGCGTGTCGCGGAGCATGTCGCGATCCTTCAAGTCTTCGATCAGTGAAGCGATCCCCGGGTCAGTGCGCGATGCCAGGCGCTTGTGGACCATGATGTCTTCGTGGCTATCCCAGGGCTGCGAATTGCCGTGGTAGACCTGGACCATGCGGACTCCGCGTTCGACTAACCGGCGGGCCAGCAGGCAGCTGCGGCCAAATTCGTTGTCGCCGTAACGGGCTAGCGTTTCCGGCTTTTCCTTGCGGATATCGAAGGCGTCCGGAGCCTCGGTCTGCATGCGGAACGCGGTCTCCATGGCTTCGATGGACGCCTCGAGTTGCGTATCGCCGGCGCGGGCAGCCAGGTGGTCGCGGTTGAGCGCGGCTAGCAGATCCACCTGACGCCGTTGCGATTGCGGCGGTTCCAGCGCCTTCACATTCCGAATCAGTTTGTACGGATCGGCCTCGGTGTTCTTGAGGAACGTCCCTTGAAAAACAGCGGGCAGAAATGCCGACGACCACAACGGCGAGCCCACTACCGGCATACCGGGGCAGAGCACCACGAAGCCGGGAAGATTACGGCTTTCCGATCCCAACCCGTACATCAGCCAGCTGCCAAGGCTGGGGCGGCCGGGTTGAATGGCTCCGGTGTTAAACATGAAAAGCGATGGTTCATGGTTGGGCACTTCCGTCCACATGGAGCGGATGACGCAGAACTCGTCGATCAGCCCGCCGACCCGCGGGAAGAGTTCAGAGACTTCCGTGCCGCTCTTTCCACCTTTGTGAAAGGCGAATGGGGAGGCGAACAGATTGCCGGTGGATCGTTCTGTTTTGGGCGCACCGCCGGGCATGGCCTGCCCGTTGTACTTCGATAGCATCGGCTTCGGATCCAAGGTGTCCACGTGGGACATGCCGCCGTTCATCACCAGGTAAATGATGCGCTTTGCCTTCGCGGGGAAGTGCGTTGGCTTGGGCGCAAGCGGGTTGGCCTCGGCTTGCAACAACTGCGTGAGCGCCATCATGCCGAAGCCGCCGCCCATGCGTTCCAGCGCTTGGCGGCGTGTCCAACGCGGGTGAATCGCACTGGGAATATTGGAGGATTTAATCGACATAGGCAAACTCATTGGAGCTCAGCAGCACCTTGGCGTATTGATTCCATCGCCCAGTACCCGCTTGTTTCAGAAAAGCGCGGCCGAGCACGCGTTCCTGCTCGCTGGGCGGGCGCTGGAATAGCAACTGGTAGGCGGCGTCGATGCC
>JANXXV010000888.1 GCA_025350445.1 Bryobacteraceae bacterium
ACGTCGATGTCGCGGATGGGGTCCACCGTATCCATTACGTGTTCGATGTCGGAATTTTCAAAGCAGCGGACAACCTGCACAATGGCGTCCACCTCGCGAATATGGCCCAGAAACTGATTCCCCAGTCCCTCCCCCTGACTCGCCCCTTTGACTAGTCCGGCAATATCGACGAATTCAAAAACAGACGGAATAATCTTCTGCGTGCCGCTAATCTTTGCAAGCACGTCGAGCCGTTCGTCGGGAACCGTAACAATTCCCTGGTTGGGTTCGATGGTACAAAAGCGATAGTTCGCCGCCATCGCCTTCCGGGTTTGCGTCACGGCGTTGAAGAGCGTACTTTTGCCCACGTTGGGCAGACCAACAATTCCAGCACAAAGCATGTTGAGTTATGAGACCTTTGCAGAGAGAGATGTGGCGAGAAGCGAATGCCTCCCTCCAGTTTAGCAAGCGCGCAAAGTGACGCCGCAAGGTCCGGGCAACCGCTTAGTTCTCTATTGGACTACTTTTCCCGAATTTCGCGAACCGGTTCCGAAACCTGTTGCAAACTGTGCGCTGCTGGCCTAAGTTTAAGGTAAGGGCAACTTTTAGTTAGTCTTCAGGGAGGCACCATGTTTGTGTGTTTTAGTGCGTTTCGCACTAATTTCAGAACTTTTCTTTATTGTATTGGGCTGGCGCTGTTCGCCATCGCTCAGATGCCGCTTCGGGCCCAACAAACATCCGCCACTTTGCTGGGGACGGTTGGCGATGCCACTGGCGGCTCGATTGCCGCTGTGCGGGTCAAAGTATCGAACCTGGCAACCAATGCGGAGCGCGAAACCCAGACCGATCAGGTCGGCTACTACTCTATTCCCAATCTTCCCGCCGGCAACTACAAAGTGACGGCAACGAAGGATGGATTCCAAGTTCAGCAATACGATAGCGTGACTTTGCAGGTTGAACAGTCCGCCCGCCTCGCCATAGTGATGCAGATCGGCAATGTGGCCGAGACGGTAAACGTAAGCGCCAGCGCCAATCTGCTGCAAACCGAGAATGCCAGCGTGGGAACGGTAATCGATTCCGGCAAGATCGTGGATCTGCCGTTGAACGGACGCAACTTCATTCAGTTGGCGCAGTTGATCCCGGGAGTACAGGCCGGCACACCCGGATCGATCACCGTACGCCGCGGGCGTGGTTCGGTGGGACAGACGGACGCCGCCTACGGCTCCACCGCCGCTTCCGCTAACGGTTCCCGCGATACGGCCAATCGCTTTTACCTCGACGGCATCGAAGTGATGGACTACGATGCGATGACCTACAGCTTCTCGCCGTCGGTGGATTCGCTGTCGGAATTCAAGGTGCAGACCAGCACTTATTCTGCCGATTACGGTGGCGCGCCCGGCGGCCAGATCAACATGCTGACCAAGAGCGGCACCAACACTTTTCACGGCACGTTGTGGGAGTTCAACCGCAACGATCAGTTGACGCAAAGCTACGATGCGATCGCAGGCAAAAGCGTCACCTCGCCGCGTTTGAACCGCAACCAGTTCGGCGCGAATGTCGGCGGACCGATCGAGATTCCGAAGATCTACCACGGAAAGAATAAGACGTTTTTCTTTTTCAATTGGGAATCGGGTTATGCGGCGCAGGGAGCATCGCCGCAGTACAAGATCGTTCCTACGGTGGCGCAGCGCAACGGCGATTTCAGTGCACTTTCCATCAAACTGAAAGACCCGCTCAACATTGGGATCGTCAACAACGCGATTCCCAAATCGTTCCTGAGTCCGCAAACGCTGGCATTTCTGCAATTCGAGCCGCTGCCTAACACCAGCAACGGCGTCTTTAATTACGTGACTACAGCCCAGAGCGCTGTCTCGCGGCAGAAGAATTTCACCGGACGGGTGGACCAGGTTCTCTCCAGCAAGGATCAGATCGCCGGCCGCTATGTGTTCAACGACACCTACGAGGCGCAGATCCCCATCTGGGGCCACGACGAACGTAACAACCTGGGCCGCACGCAGAACGTATCGGTTTCCTGGACACGCACCATCAGCCCAAACATCGTGAACGAGGCTCGCGGCGGCTGGCATCGTTTCAACGAAGCGGAGGTCTTCGGAACCACCAATGACGCGTCGTTCGACGTAGCCGGCAAGATGGGCCTGCCGATCGTTTCGCGGCTGCCTGAAGAATACGGCCCGCCTTCGATTTCCGTCAGCGGAGCGGATGGCAGCTACTCGATGTACGACTTGCAGCGGCAGATTGGCCCGCGCGTCCGGTCGAACTCCATCGCGCCGTTTACAGACACGTTATCCTGGCAAAAGGGCAAGCATTTCCTCCGATTCGGCGCTGAACTCGACCGCCGCGGCGTGACGTTTGGCCAGGCGCGCGCCCCTCGCGGAGCGTTCACCTTCGACGGCACCTACACCGGTTCCGCCGCTGCCGACTTCCTTTTGGGCTATATCCGTAGCGACAGCGTGAACCCCACTCATACCAACACCGACCTCAGCAACTATTGGACGGCCGTCTCGGTAAACGACGAGTGGAAGGTAACCTCACGGCTGACAGTGACGCTCGGCCTGCGCTACGACTATTTCCAACGCTACAAGCAGCGCGGCGATAAGTTCGTGAATATTCAGCAGAACGGATTCGTGATCGCGGATACGGTGACCACTACAACGTCGAAGTACGGCCGGGAATTGATGGCGCCGGATAAGAACAACTTCGGACCGCGCTTCGGATTTGCATGGCGTCCGGCAATCGCCGGAGAAACCGTGGTACGCGGCGGTTATGGCATTTACTACACGCCGCAAATTTCCAATGCGATTTTCGCCATGGCGGAAGGCGCGCAGGCAACGGCTGGCGCCACCCTCAACGGCAACATCGTTGGATCTCCAAACATCTTCTTCAGTAACCCGTTTCCATCGTCGCAAACCTCCGCGGGCTTGCCGTTCGCGGTCAGCAACGACCAGAATATGAAGGACAGCTACATCCAGCAATGGAACCTCAACATCCAACGGAAGCTTCCCGCCAACGTAGTGCTGGATGTGGGCTACGTCGGGTCGAAAGGCACGGATCTGGTGGTCACCTTCGGCGATCTAAACCGCCCGTTGCAAGTGGTCGATCCCACAACTCCGGGTTTGGCATCGCTGAATGCGCGCCGCCCCAACCAGACTTACTTGCGGGCCGTCACCGGCGACAAGTCGATCGGAAACTCGATCTATCATTCATTACAAGTGAAGGTGGAACGCCGGTTGTCAGCGGGCTTGACCTTCCTGACCGCCTACACGTATGCGAAATCGATCTCCGGACCGTCCGATATCGGCGGTCAGGTTGGCGGAGGGAACTTCATCGGCTCCCCGCAGGACTACTTCAATCTCAGAGGCGAGCGCTCGGTCTCAGGCTTTGATTTGCGGCACCGGTTCGTACAAACGGTTCTCTACGACATCCCGTTCGCGCACAATCTCCACGGCGCGGCGAAGTACATACTGGACGGGTGGCAGGCTTCCACCATCATGACATTCCAGGGTGGTTTCCCAGCGCCGATTGGGTATGGCGTCGATACCACCGGCACTGGAATTGGCTCGCGGCCGGATGTGGTGGCAGGAGAACAAGCCAATTTGCCCGGCGATCAACGAACCTGGCAAAGATGGTTCAACACGGTCGCATTCGCGGCTCCGCCAAACGGGCGGTTTGGCACGGCACCGCGTACCAACGCTGTCCGTTTGCCCGGCATCGCCGTAGTGGATTTCTCCGTACACAAGTCCTTCCGGGTGAAAGAGAACAAGGCTTTCGAATTCCGGACCGAGGTCTTCAATCTATTTAACAACTTCAATCCCGACCCCGGTACTTTGGACTTGAACCTCCGCAATAAGCTGACTACATTTGGCAAGGTGGGCGGTGGAGTTTCAGGCATCACCACTCGCGTAATCCAGTTGGGAGCGAAGTTTAACTTCTAGGGTAACTCGCGCAAGACGGACTCACTTCCGGCGGCCAAGTCCGCCGGGTTCCTCGTTCGATTGGCGCCGCCGGAAGCCGCCTTTGCGCGCCTAAGGAACCCGCGCAAAACGGACTCGCTTCCGGCGGCCAAGTCCGCCGGATTTCCCGTTCATTCAGCGCTGCCGGAAGCGGCCTTTGCGCTTCCGGCAAATTAAAGGCCACCGGCTAAAAGCTCACCCGCTTGCGGCCACGATGGCTTTCCGGTGCCGCCTGGCAGCGGGTACTGGGAGTTGGGGGGACGGCCCGGGCGGGGCAAACACCCC
>JANXXV010000538.1 GCA_025350445.1 Bryobacteraceae bacterium
GCTTCGATTTCCTTCAAGTTAGAAGCATGAACCGGGTATTTTGTTTCGAGCCCAAATACAAACGCCTCGGCCGTCCGTTTTGCAAATTCCATACCGCGGACACGAAGGCTGAGTGAACCATCTCCGCCATCAATCGATTCCACTCCGGGAATACGGCGCAGTTGTTCCACCCAGGCATCCGTCCGTGCGTTCGTAAGGTGCGAGGCGGAACGATGCGTCTGCAATTGTGTGTCCAGGTTTCCATAATCCTGAAGGTCGACGCGCTGCTCGTAACCTTCCGAAGAGTAAACATACACGGTGCAATGCGCCTTGGCTTCGTCCAGGTACAGAAGCCGCAAACAAGTGGTTCGTTCCTGTCCCGCGGGAAGAAAAATCACCAGTCCGCCAACCTTGATCGAGGGTTCGCGTTTGCGGAGATAGTCGAGCCAGATCAGGCCGAAGCTAAGAATTCCGCTGCAATCGGCCGATTCCGCGGCCGCGCCGATTGCCGCCAGTCCGGATGCCCCTTTCTTCAGGAATGCCCGTGGATAGACGGGTGAAAGAGTCCGCCGCAGATCCTGTTCGGTGGTCAGTTCAGACAAAGTCCAGCCGGGAAACTGGCGGGAAAGCGATCTGCCGAATGTCTCCCGATAGTGCAACCGCGAGCCTCGTTTGCTTGCGGCTTGTGTCTGAGGCCGCGCCAGATCCAGCAACTGCATCGTTCCGGTCCGCTTGCCAAAGTGTTCGACCAGCAGATCCAGCCGGCCCGTCCTCTCGGCCGAAATGCCCGTTACCTTGCGGACCACATTCCGGTCCTTGTTCCAGGCTTGCAGCGTCAGGCGGCCGTTCTGAAGCTCCAAATGATATGAATCGCCGGTGAGTGCGATCTGCCCCTCTCCAGGCTCTATCAGCACCGGCGCTTTGCTCGCCGCAAGGAAACGCTCGATCGCCCGATGTGTTTCGTCCGCGCCTGCCATGTCCATCTGCCCTCTATTATAGGATTGATGTCCGAAATGAAGATCCGGCTCGGCGCCGTGGAAGAACGCATTCAACGCGCAGTAATGAGTTGCGGGCGCAGTCGCGGTGAAGTAACCCTCATCGCCGTGACGAAAGTGTTTCCGGCGTGCGTGATCCGCGAGGCCTATGAATTGGGGCTTCGCGAATTCGGGGAAAACTACGTCCAGGAGTTTCAGGGCAAAGCGAATCAGGTTTCAGATCTCAAGGCGGCGCGTTTTCACCTGATCGGTCATTTGCAATCCAATAAAGCGAAGATCGCCTCCGAGTTGTTCGATGTGATTCAAACGGTGGATTCACCGAAGCTGGCGCAGCGCCTGGACGCGGCCGGTAAGCCGCTGGACGTCTTTCTGGAAGTGAAGCTTTCAGCCGAGGATTCCAAGAGCGGCGCCCTTCCGCCAGAGCTTCCCGCGCTTATCGCGGCGGTGAAACAGTGCCCGCATCTACGGCTTGCCGGACTGATGACCATGCCCCCCTGGTCAGACGAAGCCGAGCCATCGCGTCCCTACTTCCGCCAACTGCGGTTGCTTGGCGAACAGCATGGCCTGACTGCCCTCTCCATGGGAATGTCGCACGACTTCGAGGTTGCCATCGAAGAGGGCGCCACGCATATTCGCGTCGGTACCGCGCTTTTTGGACGGCGAAAGAAGCCGTGAAGGTTGGCTACTTCTCTCCGTTGCCACCGGCCCGTACCGGAGTTGCCGACTACGCCGCTACCCTGCTGACCGCGCTCCGCAAGCTGGGAGATGTGGAATCGGAACCGCCACGTGGCGCCGCTGTAAATCTCTACCAGTTAGGGAACAACCAACTTCATCGCGACATCTACGCGCGGGCGCTGGCCGAGCCCGGTGTGGTGGTTCTGCACGACGCCGTACTGCAGCACTTCTTCCTCGGATCGCTCACCGAACAGCAGTACATCGATGAATTCGTTTACAACTATGGCGAATGGACGCGCGACCAGGCGGCGAACCTCTGGCGGGGCCGGGCCGCCTCTGGCGCGGACGCGGAATACTTCCGGTATCCTATGTTGCGGCGGATTGCGGAGGTATCCCGCGCGATTGTCGTACATAACCCCGGGGCAACGGCGATGGTGAAGGCGCACCATGCGGGCGCGAACGTTGTGGAGATTCCACACTTGTTTGAGCCCCCGCCGGCCGCGCCCGCGGCAGCAGGCCCGCGGCCGTTCACCTTCGGAATCTTTGGCCACTTGCGCGAATCCAAGCGGATACTCCCACTGCTTCGCGCTTACACGCAAGTTCGCAAACAATCGGAAAATATCGGCTTGCTGGTAGCGGGCGAGTGTGTGTCCACCGACCTTGCGCGCGCCATGGACCCGCTGCTACATCAGCCGGGAATTACCAGGATCGGCTACACCCAGGAGGCCGATTTTTGGCACAACGCGCAGAGCGTAGACGCCTGCGTCAACCTGCGCTACCCTGCCGCGGGAGAAACCTCCGGCATCGCCATACGTCTGATGGGTATAGGGAAGCCGGTGCTGGTTACGCGGGCAATGGAGACTTCGCGCTTCCCTGAAACCGCTTGCCCTCGGAGGTTTCGCGCATGTCCCGTGCATGGATTCGGAAAACACTGCGGTTGCCATCGTCTTTGGTCAGGGTCCAGCCGTTCAGCTTGGCGCTGGTGCCGGTGGGAAGCGAATCCGGAATCGCTGGAGCCGCTCTCGCCTGGGAAGTCTTCTGCTTGATGTAGATGAATCCGACTGCCGCCGCGATCGCAAGGATGAGCAGCAGAATTAGCCGGCGGGTTCGCCGCATGGTTGTGACTTCAGGATAGCAGAGTGTGTGCGCGATACCTTCCCGCAAAACATCGCGTGTACGGAATCCCTGGCTTGTGGATAACGGCGATTGAGAGTGCGATCAAGGAGCTGCCGAACTTTCCAACGGGTTCCGCGGGATGCTATTCCGATTCCCGGTGAACCGGAGAGGGAACGATCTCAATTAGTTACCATTCCGCCGTTCGGGCGTAGAATTCCTAAGCCATCGGATCTACCGGCAAGTGCTGAGTCAACAAAAACGGGCAACTTCAGGGAATCACCGGCAACAACAAATAGGAGGGATATTGTTTGCCGTGGTAGATCCGCTGATTCGCCACCCGCATTTCGGTTTCGTCGGCGATCCGCCTGCCGGTGTTCGGATTGCGGTCAAAGCGCGGGAAGTTGCTGCTGGAAATCTCTACCCGGATCTTGTGGCCGGCGAGGAACACATTACTGGTGACTCCAGCGTCGATACCGATCTGGTAGACCTCGCCTTGCCGCGCAAGCACGGGTTGATCCAGCGAATTCCTGTAGCGAAGCCGCAGCGCTCCGTCGGTCAGGTTCCGCGGAACGCCGCTGGGTAATACGTCTACCAGCTTAGCCGTAAAGTCGGTGTCCGGTTGCGAGGTGGAGGCGTAGAGCACCAGCCGGATGGGGCCGGTGACTTCCAGATCCTGCTTGAGCGCGGGAGTGGTAAAGACCAGAACATCGTCACGCGCTTCAATGGCGGACTGGTCTCGCGGTCCCCACGGAAAAATCCGCGGATTACAACAGATGGCTCCGCCGTTGGTGGGGACGGGGTTGCGCGGGTCGTAGACAAAATCGTCCGGCAGATCGTATTTATGCGGCTCGCCGGTAAGCAGGCCATCGCCCTTGGCCGAATTCGCATTTCCCTTCCCGCTCAGGTAGAAGGGCGTATACCGGGTCCTGGCCAGCGGCCATTCGCGTTCGTCCCGCCATTTGTTTGCGCCCATCACGAAAATCCGGACCGGCGGCTGGCGAAACTCGAGAGCTGGTTGCGGAGACTTCAGCCAGTGATTGAACCACTCCAACTGATAGGCGCGGACGGGCGCACCGGAGTCCTTTCCATAATCGGCCCCGGGAAACTTGATCGACATATCGTGCGGCCAGGGCCCGATGACAATTCGGTTTGCCGATGTCTTCCTGGCGAGAATGGAATAGGTTTCCAGGTCGCTCTGCGCGTAGTTGTCGTACCAGCCTCCCACGATAAACGCCGGGATACGAACTTTATCCAGGTGTTCCCGCGTGCTGAGCGCGCTCCAGTACGCATCCAGATTGGGGTGGTTCAGCGCTTCCTGAAAAAACTCGACGGCGTGCCCGGTGGTAGCGGTATCAATGGTCCGCAGAGGCAGATGACGGACGTACTCGGCAAAGCCGGGCGGCGTAAACGAGGGGGCGCGAAGATTCTCCGCCATCCATAGCAGACGATGGCCCAGCTTCATCACGCCGCCCGGGGAATAGAAGCGGTCGCGATACTCATCAGATCCGGCGACAACGGGAAATATCGCCTTCAGGTGGGGATTATTCACGATGGCCGCTTTCCACTGGACCATGCCGCGATACGAACCGCCTATCATCCCGACGTCGCCATTCGACCACGATTGACGGGCGATCCAGTTGAGGGTATCGCTGCCATCGCCGGACTCCTGTTCCAGCGGATGGAAAACGCCCTCGGAAGCATAGCGGCCGCGGACATCCTGCAACACTACGTTGTAACCGCGATCGGTGAAAGGGCGATAGTTCGAGGCCAGGTCGGCATCCTTGCCGTAGGGAGTCCGAAGCAGAATGGTGGGGAGCTTGCCGGCTCCGGCGGGCCGCAAGACACGAGTGCTGAGACGAACGCCGTCCCGCATAGGGATCTTGATCACGGCATTTTCTTCGGTGTAGGCGGAAGGATTGATCCTGTTTGCGGCAGCGTCCGCGGATAGAGACAGGGCCAGGCTCAGCGCGCACACCCGC
>JANXXV010000902.1 GCA_025350445.1 Bryobacteraceae bacterium
CAATCGGAATCGAGATGGCTAGATCCGCCAGCCGTGCCTTGGCTGAGATTCCAAGCCAGTTCTTCACAGCGGTGCTCGATGCCCAGACAGCCGCACCCATCAAGATCGACGCTACTGCAACCTTCGCCACGCCCTCAAATAAGATGCGTCCGTGGATACCGCCAATCCGGTTTCGCAGCATCCAGAACAATACCAGCGCGTTGATGATTGCTACCACGGAGGTGGAAAGAGCCAGCCCCGCGTGGCCAAGATGAGTGAAGTGCAGCAGCGCGATAACCGCAAAATAGTTGATGGCGATGGAAATAAGGCTCACCATCATCGGCGTTCTGGAATCCTTCAATGCGTAAAAGGCGGGCGCCAACACCTTCACCGCCGAATAGCCGGCCAGTCCGATGGCGTAACAGGAAAGCGCCAATGCGGTCTGCTGGGTGTCGTACAACTGAAATCTTCCAGTCTGATAAATTGCTCCGACAATCGACTGGCCCAACACCGCAAGCCCCACCGACGACGGCACCGTCAACAGGAACACCATCCCCAGCGATCGCGCCATTGTCTGCCGGAATTCGTCGATGTCGTTCGATGCCGCGCTTCGCGATATCGACGGCAGCGTCGCCGAGGCGATCGCCACGCCGAACAATCCCAGCGGAAGCTGCATAAATCGAAACGCACAGAGCAGCCAGCTAACCGGCCCATTCAATCCTGTGTGCGGATCGACTATTCCGGTGGCGAAGTTCGAATTCACCGCCACGTTGATCTGCACCGCGGCGCTTCCCAGTATGGCCGGGCCCATCATGCGGAAGATTCTTTGCAAACCAGGATGCGACCAATCGAACTGCGGCCGGAATGCGAAGCCCGCGCGGTACAGCGATGGGACCTGCCAGAAAAGCTGTAAGGCTCCCCCCAACACAACGCCATAAGCCATCCCCACAATCGGCTGCACTCCAATGTATGGTCCGGCCCAGCGTCCGATTGCCAGACCGAAAACCAGCGAACCGATGTTGAAAAATGTGGACGCCATGGCCGGAACGCCGAACAATCCGCAAGCATTCAATACTCCCATCGCCTGTGCCGCCAGAGCGACCAATAACAGGAATGGAAACGTGATCCGCGTCATCTGAATGGTGAGCGCGAACTTCTCAGGCATTTGCTGATACCCCGACGCAAATACGTTCACCAGTTGCGGACTGAAGATTGCGCCCAGCACACACAATGTCCCCACCACCAAAATCAGCGCCGTCGCCACCAGGTTCGCCAGTACGGCAGCCTCCTTGCGGCTCTTAGTCGTCAGGTATTCGGTGAATACTGGTACGAACGCCGAAGATAGCGCGCCCTCGGCAAACAGGTCGCGCGTCAGATTCGGGATGCGGAACGCGATCTGGAATGCGTCGTTCGCAAGGCCCGCGCCGAACATGCCGAGCATCACCCGTTCCCGTATCAAACCGGTGATCCGGCTCATGAAAACGGCAATTGAAACAATGCCGGCGGATCGCGCAATAGTGTTGGGCTGCGCGTTCGACTGCGGTATCGGCTGCGTTGGAGTTACCAAGATATTAGCTGTTAAGAGGAGACGCCGTAAAGCTCCAGAAAGTGCGCAATCGTCATGATCCCGGTGTAGTAATTCGACACGCGGTACTTCTCGTTTGGCGAATGCAAGCCATCGTCGGGAAGCCCAAATCCCATAAGTATCGTGGGGATGCCAAGGTGCCGCGCGAAGTCGCCCACAATCGGAATCGAACCCCCAGAGCGCGTAAACACAGTTGGGCGGCGGAACATCTCGCTAAACGCCTTCGCCGCCACTTGAATTGCCGGGTGCGACGGGTCCACCATCACCGCCGGACCGCCGCTCAAAACGCGAACTTCGAACTGGATTCCGGCAGGCGCGTTCTTCGCCACATATTCGCGGAACGCGGCGATCACCTTGTCCGGATCCTGATTCGGAACCATACGGAAACTCACCTTCGCGGTCGCCTTAGCCGGAATCACCGTCTTCGCGCCCGCTCCGGTAAATCCACCCGCAATGCCGTGCACTTCCATCGTCGGCCGTGCCCACACCCGTTCCAGCACGCTAAATCCTTTCTCTCCGGTCAACGCCGACGATCCTACTTCCTTCTCCAGAAACTCCTTCTCGCTGAATGGCAGACTCTTCCAGCTCTCAAGCTCGGCCGCCGCCGGGGCCTCTACGTCGTCGTACATGCCCGGAATCTGAATCACTCCGTCCGCATTCTTCGCCTTCGCCAGCAGCTCAATCAAGCCGAACACCGCGTTCGGCGCCGAGCCGCCGTAAAGCCCCGAGTGCAGGTCGCGCATTGGTCCCGTGGCTTCCACTTCGGTGTAGATCAATCCGCGCAGTCCGATGCACAACGTCGGGATTCCATCCGCATACAAAGCCGTGTCGGACACCAGAGCCACATCTGCTTTCAGCTTCTCCGGATTCCCAGCGACAAACTTCGCAATCGAAACCCCGCCAATCTCCTCTTCACCTTCCACCAGGAATTTGACGTTCACCGGCAGCGTGCCATTCACGGCGCGTAAAGCCTCAATCGCCTTGACGTGCATGTACATCTGCCCTTTGTCGTCCGCCGAGCCGCGGGCGTACAAATTGCCGTTACGGATTGTAGGCTCAAACGGAGGCGTCTCCCAGAGCTCCAGTGGGTCGGGCGGCTGTACGTCGTAGTGCCCATACATCAGCACCGTAGGCTTCCCGGGTGCATGCATCCAGTCCGCGTAAACCAGCGGGTGCAGCGCCGTCTGGATGATCTCCACATTCTCCATCCCCGCCGCCTTCAGGCCATCGGCCACGAACTGCGCCGCGCGGTCCACGTCCGGCTTATGCTCCGGAAGCGTGCTGATGCTGGGAATGCGTAAGAACGTTTTCAGTTCTTCCAGCAGTCTGTTCTCGTTATCATGGACGAACCCGTCAATCGCTTTGGACATGGGAATCTCTATTATAAGACTCACGGGAGTGGCCTCTACGATACAATCTGCGACGAATGCTCCCCCTTGCCATCGTCGCGCTCTTAGCCGGCGCCGCCATCCTTTCCTCTGGCGTTACCTCGGATATCGGTTTCAGATATCCCGGCTGGCGGATGGCGCCGGTTGCGCCGCAAATCACATCGCGGTTTCCCGAATCCGGTTTCCGGAGATTTCGATGGTGACGGCAAGACCGGCTACTTGCCGCGGATTCAGGCGAAGCAACGGAAGCAGGTCATGATTTCCTTCATGGATTGCGGCGGAACATTCGAGACGCACATTCCGGCAACCAATCCTCCCGGCCCCTTCACCTGCTTGCTGCGAATGGAAAAGGGTTTAGAGGATTTCGACTTCACCACGCCACAGCCGTTTCGCCATCCCGCGGATGCGGTGGATCTGATGTATTTCGAGAAAACGCCCCTGACATTCAAGCATAGAAAAGGCATCTTCCGCACGATGCTTTCGCCCGCCGGCGAGGAGATCAAAAAGTGAAATTTGGATTGTTTGCCGTGCTCATTGCAGCGGCTCCGCTGCTTGCCACCGAAATTTCTATCCATGGCGATCAGTTTTGGATCGACGGCAAACCCACCTACAAGGCCCGCACCTGGAATGGTCACCGCATCGAAGGCTTGCTCTTCAATTCGCGGATGGTGCAGGGCATCTATGACGACCAGAACCCCGAGACTGCTAAGCGTTGGGCCTATCGGGACACAGGACGTTGGGACGCCGATCGCAACACCAACGAATTTATCGCCGCCATGCCGGAGTGGCGAAAATCCGGATTGCTCAACTTCACCATCAATCTCCAGGGCGGCAGCCCCGAAGGCTATTCGAAGGCCCAGCCGTGGCATAACTCGGCAATTCTGGCGGACGGGTCACTGCGCATAGATGCCATGGCCCGCCTCGACCGGATTCTGAAAAAGGCGGACGCCTTGGGAATGACGGTCATTTTGGGTATCTTCTATTTCGGCCAGGATCAGCGGGTGAAGGACGAAGCGGCGGTGATAGCCGCGGTCGATAACACCATCAACTGGCTGGAAAGCCGCAATTACCGCCACGTCATGATTGAGCTGAACAACGAGGCGAACAATAAGTACCATCACGCCATCCTCCAGCCGGAGCGTGTTCCCGAACTCATGGTCCGCGTCAAAAAGCGCGGCTTTCTGGTCAGCACCAGCTACACAGGGAATCGCATCCCGGAAGAGAACGTGGTCCGCGCGTCTGACTTTCTGCTGCTCCACGGCAACGGAGTGAAGGATCCAAATCGCATCGCCGAAATGGTGCGCCTGACCCG
>JANXXV010000935.1 GCA_025350445.1 Bryobacteraceae bacterium
GAATCGCTCACTCAACCGCCGCCCACTGAATTTGGCTCTGTTTCGCAAAACGCCGCAAACCTCGCCGATTCCTCAAGGAACCCGCTGTCGGCAGAATCGCTAACTCAACCGCCGCCCACTGAATCTGGCTCTGTTTCGCAAAACGCCGAAAAGCTCGCCGATTCCTCCAGGAACCCGCTGTCGGCAGAATCGCTCACTCAACCGCCGCCCACTGAATTTGGCTCTGTTTCGCAAACAACCTACTTATGAAACTTCAAATCGGCTTCCCGCTTCAACGCGGCCAGCGTATTCCTCATCGACTCAGCCGGAAACTTTCTGATAAACGTTCCCACAACGTAATTCAGAAACGCCGGCACATCGCGCGAAAGCGACACGGCCTCGCATTCCACATACACGCCCCCATCGGCCTCCTGCAGCCGCCAGTAAGAATTCAAACGCCACAGGAATCCGCGGTCTTCCCCGGCCGGCCTGTCCACCTCATTGATCTTCGTCGCATACGACCGCAGAAACATCTTCCCAGGCTCGGGCGAGTAATAGTGGACGGTGTAGTAAGTGTCATAGACCACCGTCAAAATCTGCTTCTTGTAAATCTTCAGGTACAGTTCGAACTCATCGCCAATGCGATTGATCAGACGCGAATCCACCACATCAGGTTTATAGATGTCCTTGTAGTGGTTATAGTCCTGCTTGATCGCCGCCGCCTCCGCCAGCGTCAGGCCAGGCAGAAACACTCCCCCCAGCCAGTGATGGATCTGTCCATGCGGTACCGCTGCGTCGTCACTTTTATGTTCCTGGACAACCATGTTGCTGCGCGAACTGTTTCCCAATACCAGGAAATGCCCCTCTTTCAACTCGCGGTCCATCCGCTGCTCAGTCAACTGTGCGTATTTGTCGAAAGCCGCGCTGGTCTCCGGTTTCAAACCAGCCAACAGCATCGTTTGCGATGCCAACAAAGCCCAAGCCGCGAATCGAAAGTCCATACTTTTACAATACCCTGCAAAAAATGGACCGCGAACGCTATCATATGGCTTGATGGTCCATCACGACGCAGTGGACGACCCGCCCGTAGCCCTTTCAAAGCTGGAAGAGCTGGAAAACGTACTCGGCACCGCCATCCGCGGCAAGCGCGAAGTATTGCGTCTGTCGCTAGTGTGTCTGCTGGCAAAGGGTCATCTGCTCATCGAAGACGTTCCAGGGGTAGGGAAGACCACGCTGGCCCACGCCCTGGCCCGCTCTGTAGGCTCCAACTTCCATCGTCTCCAGTTCACCAGCGACATGCTTCCCAGCGACGTGCTGGGCGTTACCATTTACAACGCCCATTCGGAAGCCTTCGAGTTCAAGCCCGGCCCCATCTTCACCAATTTCCTGCTGGCCGACGAGATCAACCGCGCTACACCCAAAACGCAATCGGCGCTGCTTGAAGCCATGAACGATCTGCAAATCACCGTGGACGGCCGGTCTTATCCGCTGGCCGAACCGTTCCTGGTAGTGGCGACGCAGAACCCCGTGGAGCATCACGGCACCTATCCACTCCCCGAATCGCAGCTCGATCGCTTTCTGATGCGCCTGCGCATCGGCTATCCGGATATCGCCAGCGAGAAGGAAATCCTCCGCAACTCCAACCGTCAAGGGGATTCAGTCACCCGCGAGGTGCTGTCGACGCGGGAAATCCTGAAGCTCCAAAGTCAGGTTTATCAGGTGAAGGTAGACGAGGCTCTGGTGGATTACATGTTGGCCATCGTCGAAAAAACCCGCTCGCACGAGTCGTTGGCTCTCGGCGTCAGTCCCCGCGGCGCCCAGGCCATGTACCGCGCCACCCAGGCTTTGGCCATGGTGGAAGGCAGGGGCTATGCCATTCCGGACGACATCAAACGCCTGGCGGTCCCCATCTTTGCGCATCGCGTGATTGTGAACACCCGCACGGCACTGTCGCAGCGAAGTTCCGATCTGGCCGGCCGAATTCTGCAGGAGATTCTTACTCAAATCGACGTGCCTCTATGAAGACAGCAATCATCGGTCTGCCCATGGTGGGCAAGACCGCCCTATTCACCATTTTGACCGGCAAACATCAGGGTACCCGCGTCGGCGTGACCAGAGTGCCGGACGCGCGCCTCGAAGCGCTGGCCGCGCTCTTCCAGCCACCGAAGGTCACTCATGCGACGGTGGAATACATTGACTTCCACTCCATCTCGAAAGAAGCACTCCGTGATCCCAGCTACCTCGCCGGTCTGCGCGTAGTGGATTCGCTGGCTCACGTCCTCCGGGTTTTTGAAGACGAAAGCGTCCCCCACGAACACGGCAGCGTAGATCCAATCCGCGACAGGAACGACGTGGAAACCGAGCTAATCCTAAGCGATTTGGTAATGATCGAAAAGCGCCTGGACCGGCTTGAGAAGGATCGCAAGAAATTGAAGAACCCCGAACTCGACCGCGAGTTCGACTTGCTGCAACGCTGCAAAGCAACTCTCGAAGCGGACAAGCCCCTTCGCGTGATGGAACTCGATCACGACGACGAAAAACGCGTCCGCGGCTTCCAGTTCCTCTCGCAGAAGCCGATGCTCTACGTCCTGAACCTGGGCGAAGAGGATGCGGCCCGTCTGCACGAGCGCGAAGAGGAGTTCCGCAACGGCGCGCTGAAAGGGAATCACGTAGCAGCAATCTGCGGCAAAATCGAAGCGGAACTAGCCGAACTCCCACCAGCCGAGGCAGCCGACTACCTGGCCAGCTACGGCCTGAAGGAATCGGGGATGCAACGCCTGATCACCGCGACATATGAAGTGCAAGGCCTAATGTCGTTCCTAACAGCGGGAGACGACGAGTGCCGCGCCTGGACCATCCCCATGAAAAGCACCGCACCCAAAGCAGGCGGTGCAATCCACTCAGACCTGGAGACCAAATTCATCCGCGCGGAAGTAGTGAACTGGAAAGATCTGATCGACCACAAAGGATACCCCGGCTGCCGCGAAAAAGGCCTATTACGTCTAGAAGGCAAACAATACATAGTAAAAGACGGCGACGTCCTGGTAATCAGACACGGTTAGGAGGGCGGACCCCAGGTCCGCGCGGCACGTCCCCGTGCCGCCTCTAAACACGATTCGGCACCTGGGAAGCAAACAGCGTCACAGCCGAAATACACAAACAAACCCAAAAAAACCAATCCCCAAATCGCGAATAAACAGTAAACTCCGAACGGTAACCATAACCCACCCGCCCCGCCACTTCCTGGAATTCAGTAAACCGCTGAGTCACCCTTCCGGCCGGATCGGCCACAGCGGTAATCCCGTTGTTGGTAGCCCGCACGATCCACCGGGCATTCTCCGCCGCCCTCATCCGCACCAGTCCCAGATGCTGTTCCCGCGCCGCAGTATGGCCAAAGTAGCCGTCGTTGGAAAGGTTCACCAATACGTCCGTGCGAAACCGCCGGACGAAGTGCGGAAATGCCGATTCATAGCAGATGAAAGCTCCCAACGAATGCCCTCCAACCGAAAACGTAGTGAACTTCTCACCAGCCTGAAAGTTGCCAATCTCGGTAGAGATCTTGTTCGCAAAACCGAACGGAGCCGGAACGTATTCGCCGAATGGGACCAGCAGAATCTTGTCATACCGTCCGGCTACTTCGCCACCGGGATTGACCATCAGCGCCGAGTTCAACGGGTCGCCCTGAACCGTCCGCGCGACAGTGCCGAACAGCGCAGCGGTGCGGGTCACACGAGCCAACGAGTTCATCCGGTCCCGGAAACGCGCGTCGCTATCGTAGTACAGTGGCGCGGGAACTTCCGGCCACAGAATCACCTGCGGCGGCGGCCCGCCCGGAGCCAGCGCGCTTTGCAGCGAAAGATACTCCAGCCGCCGCTGCATCTCCTCGACGTCCTGCTCGCGCCATTCTTTCTCCTCGTCGATATTCGGCTGCAACGTAACGGCGGATTCCGTGGGGCGCTCCGCCTCCGGCAGGGCAGGAAGCAAGTAGAGCAAGGGTACAATTAAAACCCACAACAGTTCGTGCCGCTTTCGCCGCAGGGCCACCAGTGCGATGGCCACTGACAGCAGCGCGAACAGGAACGACAGTCCGTATACTCCCGTCACCGGAGCCAAGCGCATCGGAATGCTCATGTCGATCCCGGCATCGCCCAGCTTCAGCCACATGAATCCGAACGGTGTCGGGATCCGCTCGGCCGCCACCCAGAGAGCCGCGATAGCCGGGCACGCGTACCACTTGTGAACCACCACTCCGGCCAACATGCCGAACACCGCCATGTTGACGCTGGGGGTCAGACAGAACAGCAGGAACACGCCCAAGCCGCCCGTATTTCCCAAGCCTCCGTGGACTGCCATCACAAACTGGATCCAATAGCACATGGAACCCCAGAACACCGCTCCGGCCGTGTAGCCAAGCAGGAACCGGTACTTCGGACGGTACTCACGCGACAGCGCGATCAGCAGCGGAGTCAACGCGAAAGGGGCCAGCCAGACCAGGTTCCAACCAGGATGAACGGCAGCCAGCAGCAGTCCGCTGACCATGGCCAGAAACAGGTTCAACACGCGGTTTGCGAGGCGCGCTCACTTACCATGTCGGCCATGTAAGAACTGCGGACGAACGGTCCACTGAACACCATCTTGAAGCCGATCGACAGGCCATAATCCCGGTAGGCATCGAACTGCGCCGGAGTGACATACTCCGCCACCGCCAGATTCCGCCGCGTGGGCTGCAAGTATTGCCCGATGGTAGCGACATCCACGTCATGGGCTTGCAGATCCCGCAACAACGACTCGACCTCGGAGTGCTGTTCGCCCAACCCGGCCATCAGTCCGGATTTCGTCAGCACATCGGGCCGGTACTTCTTCCCGAACCGCAGCACGTCAAGCGACTGCTGGTAATTCGCCTGAGGCCGTACCCGGCTGTAGAGCCGCGGCACCGTCTCCATGTTGTGGTTGAACACATGAGGACCCGCGTCCAGCACCCGCGCCACCGCATCTACATCCCCGCGGAAGTCCGGTGTCAACACCTCTACCCGCGCATCTGGAAGAGCCCCGCGTACCTCGCGCACGGTCTCCGCGAAGTGATGGGAACCACCGTCAGGCAGATCGTCGCGGTTCACGCTGGTAATCACCACGTATCGCAGCTTCATCTCAGCCGCCATTCGAGCCACGTTCCGCGGTTCCTCCGGATCGAGGGTGAACTCGCGCTTCCGCGGCGACCCCTTCGGCACCGAACAAAACCCGCACCCGCGCGTACAAAGGTTGCCCAGGATCATGAACGTGGCGGCGCCGCGATGGAAGCACTCGTGGATATTGGGGCACCGGGCCGATTCGCAAACCGTGTGCAGTTTGAGCTTGCGCAGATCCTGCTTCAGCAGCGTCACCGATTCAAAGTGCGTCTGACTCTTGCGCAGCCAATCCGGCAGCCTCGGCTGTGCACGCCCCGCGCTATCAATCTGCACCAAGCTTTCCGCCACTGTTAGAACTTCTTCGGAAACGCCAGCTTGAACCCGGCCTGTTCCAGATCGCCTTTCAGCTTTCCGGCATCGGCCGCGTCTTTGGCGGGTCCAACCAGCACGCGGAAGATCTTGTCGCTGGGTCCGGCCGCAACCAGCGCCTGGAATCCCTTCTTAGCCAGTACGTCTACCAGCACCTCGGCCTCGGGCTTTGCCACCGCCAGCACTTGAATATAGATCTGGCCCGGTATCGGTTGCGTAACGGAATGCGTCACCGCTGTTACTTCAATCTGCCCCTTCTTCGCCGGCTCTGGCTTGGCAACTACGGGCTCCACCACCGTCGGGGCAGGCGCAGCGGCTGCAGGGGCGGCAGGCGGCATGGCGCTCTGTCCTTCGGTGCGCACCGGGGCAGTTCCTTCAACTGGGGTGGCTTTCTTCGCGCTATCGGGTGGGCCGGAGTTCCTTCCCACAATGTAGCCCATGGTGAAGAAAACACCCAGCAGAATAATGACGATGAAGAAGACGCTTAATAGTTGTTTGTTACCGAGAATGAGTTCAAACTCACCGTCGTCGTTTCTAGGCATGGAAATAGAGGGTTCGATGGGTTACTCTTTCCGGGCAGTGCCCGCTCGATTTAGTGCATTGGTCAACCCTGTCAGTATATCGATAGGCAGGGGGAAAACGATAGTCGTGTTCTTCTCGGCTCCCACTTCCACCAGCGTTTGCAGGTATCGAAGCTGAATCGCCGCCGGTTGCTTCTGGATCACCTCAGCCGCCATGGCAAGCTTCTCGGCTGCCATATATTCACCTTCGGCATGGATGATCTTAGCACGCCTCTCCCGCTCCGCCTCGGCCTGTTTCGCGATCGCGCGGATCATTTGCTCGGGCAGATCCACCTGTTTCACCTCCACTTTGGACACCTTCACGCCCCAAGGTTCGGTGTCGGTGTCGAGCGTGGCTTGCAGTTGCAGATTCAGCTTCTCGCGCTGGCTCAGCAGTTCGTCCAACTCCACTTCTCCCAGCACGCTTCGAAGCGTGGTCTGCGCCAACTGCGAGGTGGTATACATGAAGTTGGTGACGGCGATCACGGCCTTGATCGGGTCCACCACCTTCATGTATACCACCTCGCAGTTGGCGCAGACCACGCTTCGAAGCGTGCTGGGAGAAGTGGAGTTGGACGAACTGCTGAGCCAGCGCGAGAAG
>JANXXV010000969.1 GCA_025350445.1 Bryobacteraceae bacterium
GTGTGCCCGGTGGATGTGCTTTGCGAAGGCGCGTGCGTCATGCACAAGTACAACAAGCAGCCGATTGAGATCGGGCTGTTGCAGCGCCACGCAATGGATCACTTCTATCGGAACGGCGCCAGGTTGCCGGCCGTCACCGCGCCGGAACGTAAGGAACGGATTGCCTGCATCGGCGGCGGACCGGCGTCACTGTCGTGCGCTGCCGAATTGCGCCGCAACGGATTCCAGGTAACCATCTTCGACGCCAGACCGCAGGCCGGAGGATTGAATACTTACGGCGTCGCCGACTACAAGCTCCGTCCGGCGGACAGTCAACTCGAAGTCGAACTGGTCCGGTCCATGGGGGTGAAACTGGAGCACGGCGTCGACGTTGGCACGTCCATTCCGTTGGATCGTATTGAAGCGGACTTCCAGGCGATCTTTCTGGGCTTGGGCCTGGGTCCTACCGAGCCGCTCGATATCCCCGGCGAAGACTCGCCGGTGGTGGTGGATGCGCTGCACTTCATTGCCGCGTATAAGACGGGCATCGACACGGACGTCGGCCGGCGGGTGGTTGTAGTGGGCGGCGGGAATACTGCCATCGACGCGGCGAATGCGGCGAAGTTTCTGGGCGCCGAAGAGGTCCATCTTGTTTACCGGCGCGGAGAGAGCGAGATGCCGGCCTTTGCTTTTGAATACGAGCACGCCAAGCGGGTGGGTATTCGCTTTCAGTGGCTGACTCAGCCGGTGGCGATTCATGCCGCGTCAGTGGAGTGCGTGCGAATGGAACTGGGCGCTCCGGACAACACCGGCCGCCGACGCCCGCAAGTGATCTCCGGATCCAACTTTCACATTGAGTGCGATATGGTGATCCCCTCCATCGGGCAGACCAAGCTGTGGCGTTTTCTGGAACAGTGCCGCGGCGTGGAACTGCGGAATGGCGTCGTAGTTGTGGACCAGCTAACCGGCCGCACATCGAATGCGAAATATTACGCCGGCGGCGATTGCGTGAATGGCGGCAGGGAAGTGGTGGACGCGGTGGCGGAAGGCAAACGCGCCGCGCAAGGTATTGCAAAATGGCTGACCTAACCACTAACTTCGCCGGCGGGATTCGCTGTCCCAATCCATTCTGGCTTGCCTCCGGACCGCCTGCCAATTGCGGCGAGCAGGTGATGCGCGCCTTTGACGCCGGTTGGGGCGGGGCAGTCTGGAAAACGCTGGGCGACCCGATCGTCAACGTATCGTCCCGCTACTCCTCCGTCGATTGGAATGGCCAGCGCATGATGGGGCTTAACAACATTGAGCTGATCACGGACCGCCCGCTTGCCGTGAATCTGCGTGAAATCGCGGAAGTCAAGAAGCGCTATCCGCGCCATGCGGTGATCGCCTCGTTGATGGTTGATTCCAAGCGCGAAGCGTGGCATACGATTGTGCGGCAGAGCGAAGACGCCGGCGCCGACGGCCTGGAGCTGAACTTCGGCTGCCCGCACGGAATGTCCGAGCGCGGCATGGGCTCCGCCGTTGGCCAAGTGCCCGAGTATGCGCAGATGATTACCGCGTGGGTGAAAGAGGTGGCGCGCACGCCGGTGCTGGTGAAGCTGACACCGAACATCTCAGACATACGGACGGTAGCGCGGGCGGGTAAGCGCGGCGGGGCCGATGGTTTCTCGGCAATCAATACCATCAACTCCATCACCGGAATCGATCTTGACACTTTGACTCCGCGTCCCGATGTCGGCGGCTATTCGGCGCACGGCGGTTACTGCGGTCCAGCCGTGAAGCCCATCGCGCTGCATATGGTGCAGCAGATCCGCGGCGACGCTGAATCGAATTTGCCTGTGTCGGGAATCGGCGGCATTTCGGGATGGCGCGACGCCGCGGAATTCATCCTGCTGGGATGTGCCACCGTGCAGGTCTGTACCGCCGCGATGCACTTCGGCTTTCGCATTGTTGAGGACATGATCGACGGCCTCAGTAACTGGATGGATGAAAAAGGATTCCATACCATCGACGATTTCCTGGGCTTGAGCCTTCCCAAAATAACCGAGTGGAAGCACCTGGATTTGAACTACAAGATCGTGGCGCGCATTCACGAAGAGAAGTGCATCGGCTGTGATCTCTGCTATGTAGCTTGTTGGGATGGCGCGCATCAATGCATCCATCTGGATGGCGCGCATCGTACGCCGGCGCAGGTGGAAGCAGCAGGCCGTAGTCGAATCAGTTCAACTCCAACCGGGAAATATCCGGCGCACTCCACGCCAGCGGCGCGCATTCCGCATGTGGATGAAGTGAAATGCGTCGGGTGCAATTTATGTGCGCTGGTGTGTCCGGTGGCGGGGTGCATCACGATGGAGCAAATCAAGAACGGGTTGCCAAAGGAATCCTGGGAAGACCGCGGGAGGAACATTTGAGTACGCTGATTCGCAACGGCACGGTCGTCACAGCCGGGAATACGTTTCCCGCGGATGTGCTGATTGAAGGGGAATCGATACGCGAGGTGCGCGCGGGCATCCCAATCAACGCCGCGGATAGAGTGATTGACGCCACCGGAATGCTTCTGCTACCGGGTGGCATTGACGTTCACACGCATCTGGACATGCCGTTCGGCGGCACTACGTCAAGCGATGATTTTGAGACGGGGACGCGAGCCGCGGCCATCGGAGGCACCACAACCATCGTCGATTTCGCCATCCAGGCACGTGGGACTAAGATGCGGGATGCGCTCGACACCTGGTGGAGGAAGGCGGAAGGAAAAGCCTGCATCGATTACGGTCTGCACATGATTGTGACCGACCTGGGCACCTCAGGCCTGGAAGACATGGACGACCTGGTCCGCGAGGGCGTCGCCAGTTTCAAGCTGTTCATGGCGTATCCAAATGTGTTGATGGTGGACGACGCGACGATCTTCAAAGCCCTTTCGCAGACCGCGAAGAACGGCGCGCTGGTCTGTATGCACGCGGAGAACGGCGGGGTCATCGACGTGATTGTGCAGCGCGCGCTGGCCGAAGGAAAGACCGCGCCGATCTATCACGCCATGACGCGTCCGGTCAAAGCGGAAGCTGAAGCAGTTCATCGGGCCATCGCGCTGGCGGAGATGGCGGGCGCCCCGGTTTACATCGTGCACCTTTCTTCGGAAGAAGCTCTGAACCAAGTCCGCGAAGCGCGGGATCGCGGCGTGCCGGCCTTCGCGGAAACGTGTCCGCAGTACTTATTGCTCTCGATCGAAGAGCTGGCGCGCCCGGGTTTCGAAGGCGCCAAGTACGTATTTACGCCGCCGCTCCGCGAGAAGGAGAATCTGCCGAAACTGTGGGACGGTTTGAAGCACGATCACTTACAGGTTGTTTCAACCGATCACTGTCCTTTCTGTTTCGAAGATCAAAAGGTTCTTGGGATTAACGATTTCACCAAAATTCCGAACGGCGGTCCGGGTGTAGAGAACAGGCTGCACCTCATTCATCACCATGGAGTGAATGCCGGAAAACTGACACTGAACCGGTTCGTCGAAATCACCTCCACCGCGCCCGCGCGGATCTTCGGTATGTATCCAAAGAAGGGTGCGATCGCGCCGGGCAGTGACGCCGACATTGTGATCTGGAACCCGCTGGCCGGCCATATCATCAGCGCCAAGACGCACAACATGCGCGTCGACTACTCCATGTTCGAAGGGTTTGAAGTAAAGGGCAATGCGGAGAAGGTTCTGTCGCGCGGAGAGGTGATTGTGGAGAAAGGCAAGTATCTGGGCCGTGTGGGCCGGGGGCAATACCTGCGCCGCGCGGCTAGAGGTGGAGCGTGGGCGTAGCGCTGCTTTACGACGCCGCGGATCGCGCTGGCCACTACGCCGCGGAATTGGACGGCCGGTCCGTATTTCCCACGGATTCCGCGATTGACGCGCTGTCGGCATTCAATGAACCAATGCCTCAGCATCCTTCCAATCCCGCAAGCGTGTTGGCGATGCTCGATGATTTCGGTTCACCGGCCACGGTGGCGATGTCCGGCCGCCGCTACTTCGGGTTCGTCACCGGCGGCTCCCTGCCGGCTGCCGCCGCGGCTAATTGGTTGGCCGGAGCATGGGACCAGAACGCGGGCATGGCAGTCTGCTCGCCTACGGCGGCGAAGCTGGAAGAAATAGCCGCGGCATGGTTGGTTGAGTTGCTCCACCTGCCCGGTGAAACGCAAGTAGGCTTCGTCAGCGGCGCCACCATGGCCAACTTCACCGCGCTCGCCTCTGCACGCCACGCCGTACTGGCGCAAGAAGGTTGGAACGTGGAAGAAGACGGGTTGTTCGGCGCTCCTCCCATCACTGTAATCGTGGGCGGCGAAGTTCACGTCAGTGTGCTGAAAGCGTTGTCGATGCTCGGTCTGGGACGCAAACGTATCGTCCGTGTCCCTGTCGATAGCCAGGGCCGCATGAGGGCAGATGCGTTCCCCGGCATTAAAGGACCCGCAATCGTCTGCCTGCAGGCGGGCAACGTAAATACCGGTGCATTCGATCCGGCGAAACAGATTTGCTCCATCGCGCACGCCGGCGGCGCATGGGTACACGTGGACGCGGCATTCGGCTTGTGGGCCGCGGTTGCGCCTTCGCGCGCGCATCTTTTAGAAGGCGTGAATGACGCCGATTCCTGGGCCACCGATGGACACAAATGGTTGAATGTGCCTTACGACAGCGGACTTGTCTTTGTGCGGAATGGCGCTGCACTGAAAGCCGCCATGTCCACCACCCACGCCGCCTACCTGGTCGAAACCGCAAGTCGCGAACCATGTCACTTTACCCCGGAACTTTCTCGGCGAGCCCGCGGAATTGAAGTGTGGGCGGCCTTGAAGTCGCTGGGACGAAGTGGCTTGGCGGCCATGATTGAGGGCGCCTGCCATCACGCGCGCCAATTCGCCGCCGGCTTGCGGGCCGCCGGATATGAGGTCGCGAACCAGGTATTTTTGAATCAGGTATTGGTTTCCTTCGGCGATGACCAAACCACACTCCGCGTGATTGCCGCCATTCAAGCGGACGGGACATGCTGGTGCGGATCAACGGTGTGGCAAGGCCGCGCGTTCATGCGGATCAGCGTGTCTTCGTGGGCCACCACCGCCGAAGACGTTGAGATTTCCCTCAGTGCAATGCTTAGGGCAGCGTCGGAAACAGCATGAACGACCCGTCGCTTTACAACAAAGACTTAGCCCCAATCCCGCTGGACAAGCGCACCTGGGGCATCTACAACTATGCGTCGCTCTGGGTGGCGATGAGCGTCTGCATCCCCACCTACATGCTTGCGTCAGGCCTCATCGCAGGCGGCATGAGCTGGTGGCAGGCAGTGGGTACCATTCTGTTGGGCAACCTGATCGTGCTGGTGCCCATGCTGCTGAACGCGCACGCCGGCGCCCGTTACGGCATCCCGTTTCCCGTTCTGGTGCGCGCCTCTTTCGGAGTCCGCGGAGCAAACGTGCCCGCCGTGCTGCGCGCGCTAGTGGCCTGCGGATGGTTCGGAATTCAAACGTGGATTGGCGGCCAAGCCATCTTCTCCATGTTGCGGATCCTCTGGCCAGCCGCGAAGGACTTCAGCGGCGGACTTTGGATTTGCTTCTTCGCCTTCTGGGCGCTGAACATGTTCGTCATCTGGCACGGCATCGAAACAATCCGGTTTCTCGAAGGCATCGGCGCACCTTTCATGCTCGGCGTTGGTTTGTTGCTGCTGTGGTGGATCACCGGCAAAGCGGGCGGCTTCGGCCCCGTGCTCAGCACCCCAAGTAAATTCCACAGCACGGGCGAGTTTATGAAGTTCTTCATTCCATCCCTCACGGGCATGGTCGGCTTCTGGGCGACGGTCGCGCTCAACATCCCTGATTTCACCCGCTACGCCAAATCGCAAAAAGCACAAATGCTGGGCCAGGCTTTGGGGCTGCCGCTCGCGATGACGCTCTATTCCTTCATCGGTGTCGCCGTCACCTCCGCATCGGTAGTGCTGTTCGGCGAAGCCATCTGGGACCCGGTGGTGCTGCTCGGCCGCTTCAATGAACCGCTGATTGCCTCTGTTGCACTGGTGGCTTTGCTGATTGCCACATTGAACACCAACGTCGCCGCCAACGTCGTGTCGCCGTCCAATGATTTTTCGAACTTGAATCCCCGCCTCATTTCATTCCGCACCGGTGGTCTCATCACCGGCGTAATGGGCATCGCGATGATGCCCTGGAAGCTGC
>JANXXV010000983.1 GCA_025350445.1 Bryobacteraceae bacterium
CAAAGCGAGCTCGGGGAAGTAGTATCCAGCTACCGCGAGTGGAAAAAGCTGAATGCCGATCTCGAAGGCGCGCGCCAGATGCTGGCCGAAGACGACGTCGAGATCCAGCAGATGGCCCGTGAAGACATCGCCCGCATCGAACCTGAAATGGTCCGCATCGAAGACGAGATCAAAGTCATGCTGCTGCCCAAGGACCCCCTCGACGAGAAGAACGTCATCCTCGAAATCCGCAAGGGCACCGGCGGCGACGAAGCATCGCTCTTCGCGGGCGAACTGTTCCGCATGTACTTGCGCTATGCCGAACTCCGCCGCTGGAAAGTGGAAATTATCTCCATGAGCGAATCGGCCGTAGGCGGAATGAATGAAGTGGTGTCGATGATATCCGGCACCCGCGTTTACAGCCAACTACGTTATGAGAGCGGCGTCCATCGCGTGCAGCGGGTGCCCGCCACCGAACAGCAGGGCCGCGTCCACACCTCCACCGTCACCGTCGCCGTACTCCCGGAAGCCGACGAAGTGGAAGTGCATCTCGACGCCAAAGACATCCGCATCGATACGTTCTGTTCCTCCGGACCCGGCGGCCAGTCGGTCAACACTACGTATTCCGCCGTCCGCATCACGCACTTGCCTACAGGCATGATCGTCTCCTGCCAGGACGAAAAATCGCAGATCAAGAACCGAGCCAAAGCGGAGCGCGTCCTCCGCTCCCGCCTCTACGAACTGGAGCTGGACAAACAGAACGCCGAAATCGGCGCCGACCGCAAAAGCATGGTGGGCACCGGCGACCGCAGCGAAAAAATCCGCACCTATCACTTCAAGGAAAATCGCGTCAGCGACCATCGCATCGGCCTCACGCTCTACCAGCTCGATACCATCATGCAAGGAAACGTCGGCCCGGTAATCGACGCCGTGACCTCCCACTTCCAAACCGAAAAGCTCAAACAGGAATCCGGCAATGACGGTAAAAACGGCGCTTCACCAAGGGTCAATCCTTCTTGAGGAAGGGCAAGTCCTTGCGCCGCGCCTGACCGCGGAAGTCCTGCTCTCCCACGCGCTGCAAAAGGAGCGCATCTACCTCTTTACGCATCCGGAAGCGGAACTGGACCAGATTGCCTGGCTTCATTATGGCCGCTATCTCTTCGAGCGCATCAAGGGAAAACCAACGCAATACATCACAAAACGCCAGGAATTCTACGGGCGTGATTTCACCGTCTCGCCGCAAGTCCTGATTCCCCGCCCTGAAACCGAACTGCTGGTCGAAGCCGCGCTCGCGCTCGAAGGCCGGATAGTGGACGTCGGCACCGGCTCGGGCGCAATCGCCATCACGCTAAGCCTGGAAAAACGGCAGCGCATTCTAGCTACAGACATCTCCGCGCCGGCCCTCGAAATTGCGGCAAGCAATGCACGCGCACTCGACGCGAAGGTAGACTTCCTCCAAGGCGATCTTTTAGACGCCATCGCAAGCCACTCGATAGACGCCATAGTCTCCAACCCGCCCTATATCTCAAACAACGATCTAGCGGACATGCAGCGCGAAGTCCGCGATCATGAACCGCACCTCGCCCTCTTCGCCGGACCCACCGGCTCCGAAATATACCACCGCCTGATCGCCGGCGCAGCCAGAGCACTCAAACCCGGCGGTCACCTGTTACTGGAGCTGGGGTATGATTCGCTAGCAACCGTACGCGCTATGCTGGATGATTCCTGGACCGAAATCGCAGTCACCAACGATCTGGCAGGAATCCCCAGGGTGCTGATCGCCCGTCGTTAGATAACCATGCAAACGCCCACGGACAGATCGCCAACTCACACGGACCGGTCGCTAACACCCACGGGTCGGTACGGCGCCCCGGCCGCGAGGGAGGGGTTGCGCAACGGGGCACTTATTCGAAATCAAGCCAGTGCCTGAGCACCCCCGCAATCCATGAGAACCATCTTCCACCTCGACATGGACGCCTTCTTCGTCTCGGTGGAAGAGCTCTACGACCCATCGCTCAAAGGAAAACCCGTCGTCGTAGGCGGCAAGTCCGACCAGCGCGGCGTGGTCTCGGCAGCCAGCTACGCAGCCAGGAAATTCGGTGTCCATTCCGCCATGCCCCTGCGCACCGCCCATCAGCTTTGCCCGCAAGCAATCTTCGTCGAAGGCCATCCTGAACGCTACCGCGAAAGCTCGCAAAAAGTCTTCAACGTGATGAACCGCTTCTCCCCCAAAGTGGAGATGGCCTCCATCGACGAAGCCTATCTCGACATGACCGGCACCGAGCGCCTCCACGGCCCTGCCATGAAAGCCGCCCACCTGCTGCACGAAGCCATTCAGCGCGATACCAACCTCCACTGCTCCATCGGCATCGGCACATCACGAATGGTGGCGAAGGTGGCCTCCGATCAAGCGAAACCTAACGGCATTCTCTGGATTCCTCCGGGCCAGGAGGCCCGCTTCCTGGCCCCGCTCGACATTCGAAAAATTCCCGGCGTAGGCAAGGCCACTGAAAAACGACTCAACGATTTCGGCATCACCCGCGTCGGTCATCTGGCCGCGTTAGACGAATCGTTCCTCGAATCGCAGTTGGGGAAATGGGGCCTCGCCTTAGCGGGAAAGGCCCAAGGTCTCGACGCCGGAGGCTACTTCGATTCCGATGTCGGCGGGAACGAAGACCCGAAATCCATCAGCCACGAAAACACCTTCGACGAAGACACAGCCGACGCCGCGAAAGTAGAAGCGACCCTGGCAAAGATGTCGGAAATGGTGGCCCGCCGGCTGCGCGAACACAGCTTGCACGCCCGCACAGTGCAAATTAAACTGCGCTATTCCGACTTCACCACGCTCACCCGCGCCCAAACGTTGGACCACGCAACGCAGCTTGACATCGAGATCATCGAGACCAGCCGCGAGCTATTCCGCCGCAACTGGACCGGAGCCAAGGTCCGCCTCATCGGCGTCCAGGCAACGGGCCTCGACGCGCACGAGGGCCAGCTCAATCTGCTGGAAGAAGAGAAAACCCGCCGCTGGCGCAATGCTCTGGGCGCGGTAGATCGCTTGAGAGATAAGTACGGCAGCACCAGCGTCTCACTAGCCTCCGGCCTCAAAGGCAACTACAAAGAGAAGGTCCACGAAAACCCGGCGAATCTTCCCGGTAAATCTCCGAAGCCGTAGGCTTTGGTTTCGCAACGGGCGGCGTGTTTCCGAACTCGCTCTTCCACCGATCCCGACCGCCGGCGTGGTCAGCGAGGACGCTGACCTCCAACATCAATTCCGTCGCGCTGAAATACTCACCCCGTCACGCCTTCTTATTTCACCGGCACCGTGAGGGAATCACTGCTCAGGTCCATGAACCATGCGAGATCGAGCCCCGGAATCGCAATCTGGCGTTCCAGCGGATGCTGCCCGATAAGCACAGTGACCTGCCCCGCGGTTGGCTTGAACATCGAAAGGAACACCGCCGGCACGCTGAACGTTCCCCTGCTGGTGTCTTCGGTGCAGAAGAAAGCCCTGCCGCCATTCTGGTAACCGCCGAGCAACACATGTCCCGGAACGGCGCCGCCCGTCCAGGTCACCGTCAGCGGCTGGCTCCGGTCGAGGAATGGCATCGGGACCTTGTTCGTCCAGACAACATTGGCGCCGGCATTCAGACCCGCTGTGAACGGCCCCACATCCTTTCCCCCTTTCCCCGTGATCGTGTAGATTCCCGGAGGTACGCCCGGCCCCGTAACAGAAGCGCCAAACAGCCCTTGATACTGCCCGCCGCGTACGGAAGTCATCGACGCCTGAACTGACGGACCAGTCAGCGCCAGCGAAGATCCGGCGTCGAGTGCCCGGCTTCGCGTCCGTAGAAAGTTTGGAATATTCGGGATAATCGTACACGCTCCCGGCGGAGGCAAAGCTGCGGCAACGATCGCCATCGCACTGCCGGGTCCGCTCGGTCCACTAAGTGTGCCGAACGCAGCCGAAGCCCCGTCCTGCGTGAGGTTCGCCTGCTCCAGCAACGCCGTCCTAACCTTCGGATCTAACGCGCTCCACAGCTTCGCATACTTCCACATCGCGCGCCGGACCCCTCTTCGGCTTCCCGCCTCGAGTGTTCTCAACAGGGCCGCCGCATCACGCTCGGAAACCGGCGTGTGCAACACGGCTGAGAGTCTTGCGGCGAAATAAGCGGCGCTGTTGAATCGAACGTGAGATATAATTCCAACCGGCCCGATCACCAGCGCGGCCACCTTCAGGCTTTCTCCGTTCAGCACCTTCGCGTAAATGCCCGATGGAATAGCCGGACCAGCGTCGACACACGGGCCGTTCCGGCTGTTGACCGGCAACGTCACAACATTGCTGACGATACCTCCACTGCGAACCAGCACCGGCATGAAGCAACTGCCCCCGGTCTGCGGCATCTCAAACGAAATCTGGTTCAGGCCCGCACAGCAGGGGGAAGTGCCCGCATAAAGCACTTTCGCCGGCTGAGAACCCGCATACACCTCAACGCCCGGAAAATTCCGGACTTCCGGCGGGAACGCATCGTCTCCCTGGATCGCACCGATACCCGTCGCCCACAACGTGAGAACATCACCAGCCTTCGCGGTCTTCACGAAACTTGTCAAGGAGCCATTCAGCGCGCTAAAGATACCAGGGCCGTTACCCTGACTGTTCAGCGTGTATATCCCAAC
>JANXXV010000552.1 GCA_025350445.1 Bryobacteraceae bacterium
GCACGACATTGTCGTTATGACCGTCCGGCAGATCTCGGCGGGGGCCGGCGAGTTCGACCTGGCGGACAGCCAACTGTTCACCGATTATGAAAGGGAGCTATTCACGCGGGTTGTTTCGGTGGCCGAGAAAGAGGGCAAGCGCGTGGACCTGCTGGTGGTTTCGGGTGTAGACCCATACGAGGCGATGGTCCAAACGGCCGCCCGGCTGAAGGCGACGCGCTTGGTGACCGGCGTTTCAGAGACAATGGATCAGGAAGAATTAGCGCGCCGGATCGGACTGGCCTGGGAAGCTCTAGAAGAACCAAGACACGCGTTCTCACTGGAAGCCATATCGCCGGGAAGAAAGTCGATCTACGTGAATCTGGGACCGCACCCGCCGCGGCTTTGGCCGGAAGATCTTATCCGGCTGCACGAATTGTGGCTACAGCTTTCGCAGGACAAGTTTGGGTCCCGGCTGCACCACAGAGATGTTGTCGGTGTGGCTCTTCGCCGCATGGAACAGGAATTGGCAAGCGACAATCGCGCAGTCCTGCTAACAGCCATCGAGCAGGAGTTGGAAGAACACAACCTCTAGTTACAGGACGGCGGACCCCCGGGTCCGCGACGAGGCCCCCGCCCCGGCTTCCTGGAACACAAGCCAGCCAAGCCGATGGCTATGCAGCCGGCGCTCCGCCGTCGAATACTTACGGCAGCACCACGACCGAGCCGCGGGGGAACGCGAATTTGCGTCCAATCTCGTCGACGATGTTGATCTGGCAAGTATATTGGCCTGGCAATAGCTTCGCGAGCGGCACCTGGAATTGCAGCGGGAGTGTGGCGCGCCGTGTTTTCGCCGGCTCACTCAGCCGGACCGGGGGCGATTCGAACGCCTTCTTGCCGCCAAGAAAAAACGAGACGTTGGCCGATACGCTGACGGCTTTGGTATCCGCGTCCGTGCCGCTGTCATAGACCTCCAGATATACCAGCAGGTTCTGATCCTTGCGGAACGCACGCGTGATACTGGGGACCAATCGTTGTCCATCCTGCACCAGCGGATCGGCCGCAATAACCTTCTTCTTGGTTCCGGCATCGCCCACCGCGGCCGACAGCGGCTCACGCTGGCTGCTCCACACAACGGAGCTCAACTTCAAACCGGCGCCGGCCGCGACGGCCAAATCAGGAACCTTAAAAGATGTTTCAAACGTTCCCATCTTGCCGGTTTGATTTTCCCGCGAGAGGAATTTCAATTTGTAATCGCCCGGCGGCAGCGTAAACCCGGTGTTGTATTGAAAACTCTTGCGGGTGCGTTGCGCGGCATCGGCCTCATTGAGCTTCACTTTGATGCCATCCCGCACATTGCCCGCCATGCGGCCCTTGCTGTCGCGCACCTGTCCAATGAAATCGAACTCGGTAATTTCATCGGAACCTTTCTTCTTCATGCTGATCTGAGACGCGGGAATCTTCACCGAGACCGGCACGTAGTAGGTATCCTTGGTCAACCGGAAAAAATCCACTTCCAGAACCATGCGCAGGTCGGTGAGAGGATCGCCCAACAGCAAAGCCTCTTCGAGTTGACGTTCTTTATCGGCGGAATTGAATTTCTCAAACTGCTTAGATGCGAAGTAGCCCGAGCGATAGTCCAGGCTTGCCTTAAGCTTCTGATCGAGCGAGACCTTCACCCGTCGAAATTTTCCATCGGGCGCCGGGTTTGAACTGTAGTAGCCGAGAATGTAGTAGCTGGTGACATCCTGCTGCGCTTGCGTGATGCCGAGAGCTAAATCGTTGTTGTCGAGGAAAGCCTTGCCCCCGGTATCGGCGGCCAGCGAGTAAAGCGTCTCCTGCTGATCGTTCACTTTGTCGCGCTGCCCGCGTTGTGCCGAACCGTTGAAGATGCCGGTGCCGCGCTGGGAAGCCATACTTGCGTCCCCGGCCGGCGCGCTGGCGATGAGGCCGCGTGAATCGATGGGATAAAACGACACATTCGAACGCACGGCAGCGTTAATGGTGGCGCGGAGCTGCGATTGATTTTCCGTTCCTGTCTTGCTGATGCCGCTGGAGAAATAGACCAGCGCTTTCTTCTCCGGCAGCGCCGCCAGCATCTTGGCAGCCGATTCCAGCGCACTCAGTTTCTTGTCGGTATTGAAGATGTTGAATTCAGTCTCATCCGGAATGAACGCCGCCCCATTGTCCACTCCGTTGTCCGTGTCGCCAACCTCGGCATCGGCCGCCAGCTCGCTCGATTCTCCAATGTGGAATCCTTTGATGACCGCGGCCAGTATTTCCCGATCGTCCGTGAAGTCCTGCTCCACACGCAGGCGGCTGGTATTGGTCATGATGGAAACCAAGTCCGACGTGGTCATGTTCTTTTGCAGGAACTTGAGGGCGGCTTCCTGTGCGCGGATCTGGTCCGGCACTGGCATCGAGGAAAAGTCGAAGAGCAGAACCATCAGCCGGCGGTCCTGATAACGGATCACGCCGGCTGTAGTGGAACTGATGCCGGCGGGACGCGGGGGTGGGGGCGCACCAGGCGCGGCAACGGTCGATAAATTCAGCGGCGGCGCCGTTTCCGCAGTGAGCTTTTGAAATTCAAATACAGAGACAGGTTGGGGCTTACCGTCCTCAGTCACAACGAAGTCGGTCTTCTTCAGACCCTCCATGGGCTTTCCGGATTTATCCTTCACTTCGACGTTGACGATCACCAGATTGCTGGACGCCTTAAAGGTGAATTCTTTCTGAGGCTCCTGCGCCGGCGCTATCATCGCCAAACAGACTATCGCGGAAACAATTTTGGTCATCATGTTTAGAACCTGAATCTCAGCGACATGGAAACCGTGCGCATGCCAGCGGCGTTCGTAGCCAGTCCATAATTATTGGCGTTCAAGACAGTGCCGATGCCTGTGATATTCACCGCATTGAGAAAGTTTGTAGAATCGAGGCGGAATTCGAGCCGTCTGCGATCGTCGCCCATGCGGAACGATCGCGACAGGCCCGCATTCATGGTGAACGTGGCGGGCCCCGGAATTGTATTCCGCCCGGCACTGCCGAAGAAGCCGGCCTTTGGAACGCCGAATGCCAGTGGGTTGAAGTAACCGGACCCATCGTCGGCGGGCAGTCCGGTGGCATCGGCGCGGCCGCTTCCAACCGATCCAGTCCCACCTGAATTCGATTGGTTTCCAAGCACGCGGGCGGTAAACGGGCTGCCTGAGCCCGCGTTCACGCCTCCGCTGATGGTCCAATCCTGAAGCAGCTTGTTGGTCAACACATTGTCACTGTGAAGCGAGCCGTTCTGGCCGAACGGCGAGGTGAGAACGTAGCTTAAGGCCAAAACATGACGGCGGTCGAAACTGGAGAGTCCGCGCTCGGCGTGCAGGTCCTGATCGTTTTGCGCCACCGTTGCGCCACCGCCGCCGAAGGTCGAAGCGTTGTCGATGGATTTCGAGTACGTGTAGGACAGATTCGCCGAAACGCCGCGGCGAAAGCGGCGGGTCAACCGGATGTTGCCGGAATGGTAGATAGAATTGCCTTCCGCCGATTCGTACGTGAAGCCGACGGCGTTGCCGATGCGGCGCCGCTCTTCGGCGGACAACGGCGATCCGGGGGCGGCGCGGTTGGGCGACCGCTCAATATCCAACCTCGTCCCTTTGGTTCCCAAATAAGTAGCTTCAATCACCAGCGACCTGGGAAGACCTTTTTGCACGGACAAATTCCAGGTTTGCGCGTAGCCGGTGAGATACCCGCGGTCAATGGCGTAGGTGTTCAAAATGGTTTGCTGCACCGGCTGAGCGATGAAGCCGGTGGCCAGCGTAAGCGGCGCAGTGGTGCTGGTTGTTACTGTAGACGATTGTGCAAATGGAGGCTGCGAAGCCAGGCGCGCGGGGAATTGATTGAAGATGGAGCCGTTGTAGTAAATTCCAAATCCGGAGCGGATGAGAAGATCCTTTTTTGGCCATGGTTTCCAAGCAACACCAATGCGTGGCGAGACGTTGTTCTTATCCGGATTCACCAATCCGTTGGGAAACTTGCCGCTATAGGGGCCGACGGAGCCGGGAGTAAGGACTGCAACTCCGGTAGAACCCGGCGCGCTGCCGTTACCGCTGTACGGTCGGGCGGCGCCGGGAGTTACCACAGCCACTGCTGTGAAACCCGGAGAGATGTCGAGGTTCGCCATGCGGTTGTATTTCTCGGTCAGCGGCGCGAAGTATTCGTAGCGAACACCAAGGTTGAGGCTGAGGTTCGCCCGTACTTTGAAATCGTCGGAGAAGTAAGCATTGTAAACATTACCCCGGTAGTAATTGTTGGTGCTGCCGTAGCGGATGGAACTCGATTGCGGCGCGCCCAGGAGAAAGTCCGCAAAATCGAAACCGGTATTCGGCAGCGGCTGGCGATTCGCATCGAACGCGCTGGTCAGCAGGCCGCTGAAGGTGAAGCTGCCCCGGCCGTTCGAATCGGTGCGGGTGTTCAGTTGCACCCTGCGGAACTCGCCGCCAAACGTAAAGGTTTCCCGCCCCTTTACTATCGTGAATCCGTCTGTGACGGATGACGTCTGGTTCCGCACCAGGATCGGGCTGGCGTCCGAGAGGCTTCCGAAGTTGGTGAAGCTTAGGTTTGGCGGCCCGTAATTAATCGGATCGCTGGACGTCCCTTGAATCCCCAAGGACGCCGCTACATTCGGTCCAAACGCGAAGGCCGGAACTGTCTCGTTACTGCTACGGGTCACGGTCCAACGCAGACTGTTGATTAAGCGGCTGGTGAAGTTGTGGGTCCAGCCAATGCTTCCGCTGATTCCATTGCCATCCTGCGCATCGCGAAACTTGTAGAGCTGCGCTCCGGCGCCGTTGCGGAACTGGAACGAGAAAGCGACATCAATGCGGTCGTTCTTGCTTACCGATTGATTCAAGCGCAAGCTCAAGTTCTGGCTGTTCTGGGGAACCGAAGTGATGAACCGGTAGTTTTGAACTCCCGCGGCCTGATTCGGAGAAGGAATATAGCTCAGCAGTGACGTCGCGATGGGGCTGATGCGGTTGGCCGGAATCCGGTTGTCCGGAAATGGCGCCCTCGTAGCCGGATCGTAAATCACGACGGGTCCGTTCACGTGGGATTGCGAGAAATCTCCAAGCCGTTCAAGCGGCGTCGGCACGGTCGAGAGTGAATCGAACGGGTTTGAACTGCTGGTTCCGGAATAGTTCAGGAAGAAGAAAGTCTTCTCCGCTTTGATGAGATGCGGGATGACCAACGGACCACCAACCGAGACACCGTAACGGCTTTGCGAATACGAGGCCTTGTCGGCCTTCACACCGGTGAGGGAAAAAGGCCTGGCATCGAAGGCGGAATCATGCAGCGAGTAGGTGACCATGCCGCGGATGGTATTGCGGCCACGGTTGATGCGATTGCCGAAGTTGCCGTTCCGGGCGATTTGACCGGGGCCTCCAGGCCCACCGCGTCCGCCTCCACCTGGTCCGCCTCGTCCGCCACCAAACCCACCAGGGCCTCCGCGTCCGCCGCCACCGCCGCCGAAGCCGCCGCCACCAGGCCCCCCGCCGCCCTGGGCGCCGCCGCCGAAACCGGGAACCGCTGCCGCACCGTCACCACCGCCCAAGCCACCTTCTCCAGCGCGCATTTGATCCATTCGAGTACGGGCGAAGACATCTTCCTGAGGAATGTCCTGCACACCGCGGCTGACGCTTCCTGAAACCAGAAACGAATCCCCACTTTCCGGTCCGGCTGCCGCCGCATTCTCCGCCGGTGGCGCGACCAGGGTGGCCAACTCCGTGATGTTCGCGCTCTGATTCAGGCTGAGGTTCTGAAATCCGCCGCGGCCGCCCATCGGCCCGCGCTGAGCCGGGCGAGGGCGCAGTTCCATTGTCCAATCCTTGTTGATTGGCACGGCCGCCACCGCGGCCGTGCCTTTCTGCGAAACGAAGCCAAACATCTGGACTTCCATCTGCCATTCGCCGGCGGGCAGGTCAGCGAATTGGAATCGGCCGGCCTCGTCAGTAACGGCGACCAGCACTTTCCCGTTCTGTGAAGCAGTGACCGATGCGCCAGGGATTGGCTGGTTCGCCGACCGCACCATGCCGGTATAGGGTGCCGCGGAGAGGAGACCGCCGGACATTAGAACGAAGAGCGCAGTGCAACGCGGCATGATTGAGTCCAAGGAAGTGACGGTCCTGTCAGGCCCCAATGTTACTGAGGCCTCCCGATTGCATAAAATACAGAAGACACAATGATCACAAATGTAGAAGGCCTGACAATCACGCCCAGCGTGACCGGTGAATACCTGAGGATCTTAACACCCGAGGCGCTCAGATTCCTCACGAAACTTTCAAGAAACTTTGAAGCGAGGCGGCTCGGCCTGCTGGAACGTCGCATTGCCCGCCAAAAGGAGATTGATCACGGCGCATTGCCTGATTTCCTGACCGAGACCGCTCACATCCGCGAAGCCGATTGGAAAGTAGGCCCCATTCCTCAAGACCTGCTGGACCGCCGCGCCGAGATAACCGGGCCGGTGGACCGGAAGATGATGATCAACGCCTTGAACTGCGGCGCCAATGTATTCATGGCCGACCTGGAAGACGCCAACTCTCCGGGTTGGGACAACAACATTCAAGGGCAAATCAATTTGCAGGATGCGGTGAATGGCACCATCACGTTCGTCAATCCGGATGGAAAGAGTTATAAGCTGGCCGAAAAGGTGGCAACGCTGCTGGTGAGGCCGCGCGGCTGGCACCTGGTGGAAAAGCATGTGTTGGTGGACGGCAGCCCGATCTCGGGTTCGCTTTTCGATTTCGGCCTGTACTTTTTTCATAATGCCAAGGCGCTGCTGGCCAAGGGATCGGGCCCCTACTTCTATTTGCCCAAGCTGGAGAGCCATCTGGAAGCGCGTTTGTGGAACGACGTTTTTCACTTCGCCCAGGACGAACTCGGTGTGCCGCAGGGCTCCGTTCGCGCCACCGTGCTGATTGAAACAATTCTCGCCGCCTTTGAAATGGACGAGATCCTCTACGAATTGCGCGACCATTCGGCGGGCTTGAATTGCGGCCGTTGGGACTACATTTTCAGCTTCATCAAGAAGTTCAGTAGCCGGCCCGATTTCGTACTCCCGAATCGCGCGCTGGTCTCCATGGACCGGCACTTTCTGGATTCCTACGTTCGTCTTCTCATTCAGACGTGCCACCGGCGCGAAATTCATGCGATGGGTGGAATGGCGGCGCAGATTCCGATCAAAGGCGATCCGGAAGCAAACGAAAAGGCATTCGAGAAGGTTCGACAGGACAAGCTGCGCGAGGTAAAGGCGGGCCACGACGGAACGTGGCTGGCGCATCCGGCGCTGGTTCCGGTGGCGAAAGAAGTGTTCGATGAATACATGAAGGGACCGAATCAGATCGGCAATAAGCGGCTCGAAGTTCATGTGACCGCGGAAGACCTGCTGAAAGTTCCGGAAGGCGAGATCACCGAACAGGGATTGCGTTTGAACATCGACGTGGGAATTCAGTACATGGCCGCCTGGCTGAAAGGCAATGGAGCCGTGCCCATCTACAACCTGATGGAAGATGCGGCCACCGCGGAGATTTCCCGCTCGCAGGTTTGGCAATGGGTAAGGCACGGAGCGAAGCTGAACGATGGCCGGCGGGTGACCGCGGAACTGGTGCGGGACTTGATTGCCCTGGAAACGGAAAAACTGCGGGACAAGCCTGGAATTGCGCTTGCCTCGCAGCTTTTCGAATCGATGATCGTCAAGCCTGAGTTCACGGAATTTCTAACCCTGGTTGGTTACGACCACATCGCTTGAGCCCTTTGCGTAACGGGCAGTCGTGTCTCTTCAAATTGGTCCGCGCCGAGGCCCCAGCCTCGGCTTCCCGAATCACAAGTGCAAGCCAAGGGGCTGGCAATGGGCTGGGGCATAGGCGTTAAGATAAGCCAAACTGCATACATCGTAGTACCACTCCCTAACGGTCGCGGCTCGGTTAACCGATTGATCCTTCTGAGCCGCGACCGTTAGGAAGCGGTAGATGATCAACCGAGTCCGGAACATTTTGAATAACAAACGTTGTTATTTTAGCGCCAATGTTGGGCTGGGGCCCCGCCTTCCAATCCGAGTGCCTGGGCAATTCGCGGACGCTGCACTAAAACGAGAAGCGTAGTTGCAGGTCGATCCGGCGGTTGTTGGCGGAGCCGCCGCCACCGCCCGGACCGCCAAAACCGCCGCCCGCGATCGAATTCGACAGACCAAAATTCGGCGAACTGAGGTCGCCGATCGGCGAACCCGGGTTCACGTGGTTGAAAATGTTGCGGCCCGAGACGGAGAGATTGACCGTATATTTCTTTCCGCTGCTGCCTCCTCCTTCAAACCCGCCATGTCCACCACCTCCACCGCCCATGCGCATGCCACCCGGTCCGCCGCCGCCCGGGCCGTGGGCGCCACCGCGCATCCCGCCGCCTCCGCCGCCATGCCCGCCGTCACCGCCGCCGGACGCGCCTGCCGCGCTAGTGGCTTTCTCACCGAATCCCCATGTGCGTCCGACGCGCAGATTCACAGTGAACTGTCCCGGACCGTTGCCATAATTTCTAGGAATAATCGCTGCCCCAGGCGCGGGATTCGTATCGAAGACACCGAAAGCCGTAGTGATAGGATGCAGCGTCGCCGCCGTCGCAAACGCCGGCCTGTCGGTATATTGCAGGTCGCCATTCAGATCCTGTCCCGTTGTAATGTTGAACGGCGATCCGGAACTGGCAATCACAAACGGGCTGAATCGAAGGCCATAGGGTGCGACCAGCGAGCCGCCCAGAACAAACCGATTCCTTACGTCGATGGAAGACCGGCCATATTCGGAACTGGTGTCGTATTGATTGGCCGGGAACGATCCGGCTCCATCCGTATCGCTCTTGGCGCTGTTGAGCACATAGAACGTGAAAATCGAGATCTTGGCATTTACACGGCTATTGAGATTGACGATCATCTGATTCTGATTCAGCCTGCCGTTGCTTTCATACTCGTAAATGCTGGTCAGTGTATTGAGGACGCCCGGCTGCGTCCTGGTGATCGCCGTGCCCGGCAGCGGGGCGGTGATATTGCGCGACCGCAGCATATGCAGGGCGTGCGAACGCGTATACGTCACCGCGAGCGTGGTGTTCTTCGGCAACTGGCGCTCTACGCCGATTGCGGTCTGCATGATGTACGGCGCACGCAAATCGTTTTCGAATTTCCTGATGGTCTGGCCCACTTTCTGATCGCCCAGAGAGGCAGAGCTAGGGATGAAGGGATAGAAGTCCGGATTGAACACCGTGTATTGCTGTTGCAAGATGCCGTTCTGGCGGATGGTGTTCAGTGTCAAGCTCTCGGAAATGCGGTCATAGAACATGCCGAATCCGCCGCGAATGACCGTTTTACCAGCCTTGCCGCCCTTGGATCCGGGAGCGTACGCAAATCCCAGGCGCGGCGCAACGTCGGACCAATCGTGAATGTTGGTCTGTGTTTCATATCGCAATCCCAGACTCAACGTGAAGTTGGGCTTCCAACGCCAGTCGTCCTGCACGAAAATTCCAAGATCCACCTGATCCACGTTGGCAATCGGGTTACCGCCGGATATGGAAAACTGCGTCGGTCCAAAACCGTAAATCCGCCGGATGTCCGCGGTGGTTAGCCCTTGTTTGAGCAGCTGCAACGTCTGGCGATAGTTATCGATAGACTGTACCAACCCGGTGCCGATAATCTGATTATTGGCGTCCAGTATCGCGCCATTCTGGATACCGCCGAACGTATAAGTGCCTCCGAAGTTCTGCGGAGAATTGTTATCGTTCGCAACGGTCCGGACTCTGCCCCCAAACTTAAAGGCGTGAGTGCCGTGGTTTATGGACAGAATGTCTGTCACCTCGAGATGCCGGGAGCCAGTGAAGGATTTGCCAACTTGCGCTCCACCGCCATTGAAGGCGCCTCCCACGGTCAGGCTCGGATCGGAGCTCAACGCCGTCTGATAATTGGCAATGTGAAGATATTGAAACCGGACTTCGTTAATCGCCTCGGGACTAAGAACAGCCGTCTCGGTTATCTGCACGGTATGTTCCCGCATGCTGGTATCGACGCCGCGGGAAGCCAGAGTCAGATCGCTGATACCGGAGGACTGGTTGGACGAATCCAGAAAGCCATACCGTCCCACGATCGTGTTACTTGCATTGATCGCATAGTCGATTCTGGGATTGATATTCAGGCGCCGGTGGGGAGTTAGCACCGCCTGCCGTAAGCTGGTAACGTTCAGATTGCTATCGAGAATCGTCGCGTTGATCGCCGAGTTATCGTCGATCTCACGCCGCTCGATATCCAGGAAGAAAGAACTTTTCCTGCTCAGCGGCCCGCCAAAATTGCCGCCATACTGCCGCTGCTGAAATGACGGCTTGTTGTCGACGTAAGGATTACGGGAGTTCCATACGCCATCACTGAATCCGAACGATGCCGACCCGTGGAACTGGTCCGTACCCGGTTTGGTGAAGATTTCGATGCGCCCAAAGCCCAGCCGGTCGTATTCAGCGGAGAAGGGATTCGAATTGATGCGGATCTCGCGAATCGAGGACTTAGGCGGAAGCTGCGCACCGGAAAAGCCGTCGATAAAGATCTGCCCTCCGTTGGGGCCGGCCGAGGGACCAGCCAGCGCTTGCAGATCGGCCGCCAGATCGTCCGGGTCGTCCGACAATGCTTCCAGATCTTCCCCGCGCAACACAAGGGCGCCGGCATTAGCGCTTGGATCCGTGGAAACCGCGTTCACCTGCTCACCCTTCACGGTGACCTCTTGCTTGGCGAGCGATACCTTGAGTGGGGCGTCCAGCGTGACCGGCTTGCCTGGGATAATTTCGACTCCAGGCTTTACAAACGGGGCGAACCCGGTGGTGGTGATGCGGATGGTATAGACGCCGGGAGCAAGACCATTGATGGTGTAACCGCCGTTCTCGTTCGTCCCGGCAGTTTTAGGGATGCCCCGTGAATTCACCGCGGAAACAGTAGCGCCGGGAATGATGGCTCCGGTATCGTCAGTGACGGTGCCTTGAATCGTGCCCACATTTTGCCCCAATGCCAGGCTGGCCATGAGCAGCATACACAACGTCGATAGCGTTCCAAAGTAAGGCTTGCTGAATAAATGCATTCGTAGATTCCTTCTCACAATTTGTCGCTTCGTTTAGGGAACGATATTGATATCGAAATTCCAGGCGGCACTCATCTGGCGGTTCGCTTGCCCGGCAGGAGCGGTAAGCAGCGGCTCTACCCCGGCTAGAAGAGTGATGGCAGTTACGCGGCCCGGATCGGGCCCCACCGAACTGGCCACAATGATGGCGTCGCCCGGCTTGAGCTCAGATATGCTGAATACCGCCATCCGCTCCACCATTTGCGAAAAATCGCCGCCGTGGCCAACCCAACCGCCGCCGGGCGCCATTCCCATACCTGCATGGCCGCCCGGGCCACCAGACCCGCCTTGAGGCATACGGGAGTGTTCACCGGCAGCCCCAGCGGGCGGTCCGCCGTGCGGCTCATCTGGTCCCCGTGGACCATGCTCTGCTCCGGACGCACCTCCCGGTGCAGCCAAGGTATGGCCACCCTGTGCCATGCGGGTCAACATAAATCCCATTTCCTGCGGCACCCGCTTCAACGTGGAATCGGCATTCACCTTCACGATCACCGGCTTCTTGGTTTGCAGATTGTTGATCTTGATCTCACCGGAAGCTGCGTCAACCGCGGTCACGGTTCCGGCAATGTTATGGAAAGACCCTGAAACAACCATCTCCGGCCTGATGCGGGTTCCGTCCTCGTTCTTCTCTCCGAGGACGCGCATTTGATCCCCCGCCTTCAATTCGGCGAATATACCGGGTTTCGCATCCGAGAAGCGGATTGAATCCGGCGAATACCGGCGGTATTGCGCCTTATCGGAGGATTCGACGACCACCGCCTTGATTTCCCCGCGGACACGCGCACTCAATGTAACTTCCTTTGAATCGAGATTGACGGCCGTGATGGTTCCCGACACGCCGCGCCGCTGCCACTCCATCTTCTCGACTTCCTGTTTCTTGGCAAGATCCGCCTTGCTCATCACCAGCACCGAAACGGCGGGTCCCGGCTTCTGGTCGTCGCCAACGCGGCTTCGGGTCCGTACGCGATCCCCGGCTCCGACGTCCTTCAATTCAATCTTGGTGACCTTTGTCACATCCGTTTCACCCGGCGGTATTCGCTGGAAGACAGTCTTTGGGTCAAGCAGTACGGTGACAGGAGTGCCTGCGTCGGTCTTTATCGTTAGCGAAGCTCCATCGATCGCGGTTACTTCTCCGATCACGCGTACCGATTTTGCCGGAGCATCCTGCGCAAACGCGACGCTGACGGCCAACGCCGTGCATAGCGGCACTCGAATCAGTCTTCTCAGCTTCGTTTGCATACACACACCTTCCCTTACACAATTCAAACGTGGAATACCCTGGATACTCAGCCTCCGAGCGAATCTGCTTCTGAACCGCGAAAGGCTTA
>JANXXV010000559.1 GCA_025350445.1 Bryobacteraceae bacterium
GTCGCAGGTGTTGCGGGTAACCGTTTCGAACGTTCGAATGCCGCGCTCGCAGAGAATCACGTTGGGGTTGCCGTGAGCGGTTACGTACTCGGCCGACATCAGCAGTTCCTTCACGGTGGAGCTCATCCCGCGCTTTAGCAGAACGGGCCGGCCGCACTTGCCCAGAGTCTTCAAGAGGGAGAAGTTCTGCATGTTGCGCGCGCCGATCTGCAGAATGTCGGCATAATCGGCGACCAGTTCCACATCGCGGTCGCTCATTACTTCAGTAATGATAGCCAGGCCTGTAGCTTCCTTCGCCTTGCGCAGCAGTTTCAGACCTTCGAGTTCCATTCCTTGAAAATCATACGGTGAAGTGCGGGGTTTGAACGCACCGCCACGAAGAATCTGAGCGCCGGCCTTGGCGACCGCTTCGGCGGTCTCCATGATCTGCTTCTCACTCTCCACCGAGCACGGACCGGCCATCATGATGAATTCATCGCCGCCAATGTCCAGCCCGTTCACCCGGATCAGAGATTTCTCGGGCTTGAACTCTTTGCTGACGAACTTATACGGGGCCGAAATGCGAACCGCCTTCTCCACTCCCGGCATCGCCTCCACCGATTCCAGACAGGCGGTGACGTCGCCCGTGCCGACGATTCCGATTACAACGCGCTCCTCGCCCACTATGGAATGTACCCGGTATCCGAAGTCTTGAACTCGTTCACAGACTCCATCAATCTCCGGGCGCGTCGCGTGTAACCTCATTGAAATAACCATAGTGTCTTCCCCGTTCAGAATGTAGGACTAAATTCCGCCGCAAAACAAAACGACCCACTCGATCGAGCGGGTCGTTTTGGGTTCCGAAAATACTTACACCAACGCCGCTCCGGTCGATTTAGGTAAAATACCAAAATCGAAGTGTAAAAGAGCTGCGGTAGGCAGTAAGCATCAAACCGCAGTATACCAGACAACGGCGCAAACGCAAGATAATTTTCACTCTCCCGGCATCGATTGACACCAGATGCAGGTGGGTCTGTCCTTGGCGGGTAATCCGATCTCGATTCAGGTGATTGGCGGTAGCCGCAAAATGCCAAAACGAAGAGGACAGCTTGCGCTTGCGCTGTTTTCCTTCAATGCTTTGAGTGCCGTACACGACCCGGAAGCCGAGTCCGCCGCCGCGCCCGCCGCCGGACTTGCCACTGCGTGACTGAAGCCCGTTCCGGAGATTAAACCCTATGGCAAGGTGAATACCAGCGATGCCGCGTCCTACCCCAGCATTTTTCACCCTCCATCCGGTCAAGACTAAGGTATTTTATGCGAACCCGACAGGCGAAACGGGGCACGGATTTTTTGTGGGTGCCTCAGATTGCCAAGACTACCGCCAGGGTTGGCTCCGGCGGCTAGACCCTTGGCAACCGTGTGGTGCGCCGGCAGTAGTCGTCTGGAACGTCCTTTCTGATTTCAGGATTGCCAGAGATTGTATCCTCGCAGCGCATCAGTCCGTAGATGTAGGGTTTCAACGCTGTAGCAACTGGATCCTGCGTGTAATTGCGTCCGCGATTGCCTTGGCCTCCGGGCGCCTAATCGTCAAAACGGGCGCGCGAGCTATGGAACCCTAGGCTCCCCGGGCAGAATTCCGTTCCTCTATCCATGCTTGGAGGGATCCTCCGGCAGTTCGCAGGCATTGCCGCAGGTGCGGGATTTAGGTTGCCGGCGCGATTACGATATGGAATGGTTACTGGCGGAACAGCCCTAAATATTTCTCGGGCAACTTTAGCGGCCGCATGTCCCGGCCACAGAAAATGTGGGCGGTTTCGCCCGTCGCTAGTTTGCGTCCGCTCTCGGCTTCCGACATTTCATACACGAATCGGACCATGCGTAAGCCGGACTGCTTCACGCGTGTCCTCACGACAATTTCTTCGTCGTATCTGGCCGGAAACAGATAGCGGCAAGTGGCCTCGGCCACAGCGAGAAGGACGCCGTCGTTCCGCTCCATGTCCTTGTAGCGGATGCCGGCCGCGCGGCAGTATTCCACCCGCCCGAGTTCCATCCAGACCAGGTAATTGGCGTAGTAGACGACCCCCATCTGGTCGGTTTCGGCATAGCGGACGCGGAAGCGTGTTTCATTCTCAAGCATGCGAGCCTAGATTATAGCGGAACGGGATTGCGATTCTAACCGTCTGATACCATTTGAACGTGCGAATTAAAGTGCTGTTTTTCGGACAGTTGAAGGAGATTGTGGGGCGGCCGGAGGAGTCTTTAGAATTTGCCGAGGGCAGCGTGCTGCAAACGGTCTTCGATCACTATTCGAACCGTTTTCCACGGATCGGCGAACTGGCAAAAAGCATAGTAATGGCCCGTAATCAGCAATTTTCCGCGGCAGCCACTCCCGTTTCCGACGGAGATGAGATCGCGTTCCTTCCCCCGGTAAGCGGCGGCGCCGGCCCCTACACGCATTTGATTTCGGACGCGGCGGCCGGGCATTTTTTCGCGCTGACGCGCGAGCCGATAGATGCGGCCGGAATCAAGAGGCGGCTGCTGCGGCCGGAGGACGGCGCGATCGTCGATTTCGAAGGCGTGGTGCGGAACAATACGAAAGGCCGGAAGACGAAGTATCTCGACTACGAGTGCTACGAGGAGATGGCCGTGAAGATGATGGCGCAGATTGGCACGGAGATCGCCGCCACCCATTCGATTGGACGCATTGCCATGGTACACCGGCTGGGGCGAATGGAGATTGGCGAGGCCAGCGTGGTGATTGTGGTGACGTCGCCGCATCGTAAACCGGCATTCGAGGCGGCACTGGAAGGAATCAACCGGCTGAAAAAACTTGTGCCGATCTGGAAGAAGGAACATTTCGTGGACGGCGAAGTTTGGGTGGAAGGCGAGTGGGACGATTCCGTAATAGCCCGCTAGCCACATGGCTCGGGGCAATTGCGCTGGCCGGCGTTGCGTTCTCGCAGACCAGTGTATTCAAGGTCGACGTGCAATTGGTACGCGTGCTTGCCACCGTGAAGGACTTAAACGGCAGGCTGATCGCCAATCTGGATAAGCCGGATTTCCAAATCAACGATAACGGGGTGCCGCAGCAAATTGCCGTGTTTGAACATCACTCGGAAACGCCGCTCTCGGTCGCGTTCATGGTGGATACCAGCGGCTCCACGGCGAAAGATCTGAAGTATGAAGTAAATTCTTCCGGCCGGTTTATGCGCTCGCTTTTTAGAGAGGGCAACACAGACGACCGCCTCTCGTTGTACAGCTTCAACTGGGAGGTGGTTGAGCAGCAGCGCTATACGCGCAACATGCCAAGCCTGGAAAAAGCGATGAAAAACTTCAAGGCGGAAGCGGGCACCTCGATGTACGATGCCATCCGCTTCGGCGCGCGGAGCCTGGAAGAACGGGATGGCCGGCATGTAATGGTGATGGTGACCGATGGCGGCGACACCGTCAGTTCCACCACGTACCCCCAGGCGCTGGCGGACCTGCACCGCGCCGATGCCGTATTCTACGCAATCCTAGTGATGCCGATTACGAACGACGCCGGCCGGAACATCGGGGGCGAAAATGCGTTGACCACGCTGGCCGAATCTACCGGTGGGAAGGTCTTTGTTCCGGCTGTTGGTCCGGCTCTCGATGCCGCCTTCGACGATATTCTTCGGGAACTGCGGACGCAGTACCTGATTGGCTACTATCCCAAGAACATTCCGTTAACTAAGAATCGTTTTCACACCCTTCAAGTGAGCACCAGGCAAAAGAATTTGCGGGTGGTGACGCGGAATGGATATTATGGAGAGTCGATCCACTAATGAGTTCCACTGGCGGTAAATCCAAAACACGTGCTCCGGAACAGACCTTCGAAGAGGTGAAGTATTTGAAGTACCTCGCCGACAATCTGATCCCGGTCCGGGTTCGTCTTAGCAACGACGAAGAGATCGACGGCGTTGTCGAATTCTACGACGACAGCTTCATCCGGATTACGCGCAAAGACGCGCCTAATATGTTCCTGTTCAAACACGACATCAAGTATCTGTGGGAGATCCAGTAAGCCTCGGCATGCCTTCTTACCTTGAAACCGCAGTGGACATTGCCCGCGAGTCCGGTGCGCTGCTGTCCCATTATTTGGAACGGAAAGTCGGTTTTGAATTGAAGGGCGAACACGATTTGGTGACCGAAGCCGACCGTGCCTCCGAGCGATTGATTGTGGAGCGGCTGCGCGCGCACTTTCCATCCCACGGAATTGTGGCTGAAGAGGGCGGCGGGCACGAAAGCCCTTCCGAATTCCGCTGGTATGTGGACCCGCTGGATGGCACCACAAACTTCGCTCACGGTTTTCCGGTATTCAACGTCACGCTGGCGCTGGAGCAGGCGGGCGAAATCGTGGCCGGTGTAATTTTCGACCCCACCCGGCAGGAACTGTTCACCGCCGAGAAAGGGGGCGGGGCGTATTTGAATAACCGGCGCATTCAGGTTTCAAAAGCGCGGACCCTGGAAGATAGCCTGGTGGCCACGGGGTTTCCCAGCCGCCGGCGGCACCTGAACGTCAACATCCATTTCTACTACCAGCTTGCCATGATCACGCACGGCGTGCGCCGCGCAGGCGCTGCCGCCATCGATCTTGCTTACGTGGCATGCGGAAGGTTGGACGCCTTCTGGGAATTCGGTTTGAACCCTTGGGATATGGCGGCCGGTCTGCTATTGATTGAAGAAGCCGGCGGCCGCACGTCGGATATGCGGGGTGCGCGGGCGAGCGTGCAAGGGCCGCACCTGCTAGCCGATAACGGGGCGTTGCACGAGGAGATGGTGCAACTTTTCGGCGAGATCTTCAGCGGAAATTACAGGTATCCGATACCTGAGATTCTTCCGCAACGTTAGCCGGAATCTGAGCCAATTTCAGGACTACGGGCGGTTGGGCCTCTTGAAATCGCCGGTACGGGACACGTGCGTCCGCTCTACATTCCTTTACTTTCAACTATATATAGTGTAGGCTAAGAAACTTATAATGCGTACTGTAGACCTAGTTCACCGCAAACGAGACGGCGAAGAGTTAAGCGCCGAAGAAATCGCATTCCTAATCGATGGATACACGCGCGGGGAAATTCCAGACTATCAAATGTCGGCGTTTTTGATGGCTGTTTTCTTCTCGGGAATGTCGGACCGCGAAGTCAGTTCGCTCACTGAATCGATGATGCGCTCGGGCGAAGTGCTCGATCTGTCTTCGATCCCGGGAATGAAGGTGGATAAACACTCCACCGGTGGCGTGGGCGATAAGACCAGCCTGATTGCGGCGCCTTTAGCCGCCGCGGCCGGCGTGGTGGTTCCCATGATTTCCGGCCGTGCGCTCGGTCATACCGGCGGCACATTGGACAAGCTGGAATCCATTCCGGGTTTCCGTACGAATCTCAGCATTGAAGAGTTTATCGCGCAGTTGCGTCAGCATAAGCTGGCGTTTGTTGGCCAGTCTCCGGAATTGGTTCCGGCCGACGGAAAACTCTATTCGCTGCGCGATGCCACGGCAACCGTTGAATCGATCCCGCTGATCGCTTCTTCCATCATGTCGAAAAAG
>JANXXV010000017.1 GCA_025350445.1 Bryobacteraceae bacterium
ATGTAACAGCGCGTCCGAGCGTTTATCGCATTCGCATGAAAGTCGCAGGTGTTCCCGTGCTATGAACTCAGCATCCATTTTTCCGGCGACCGCGGCGTACGCGGTACGCGATGATTCTTCCAGCAATCGTTTAGTGGCGCACTGGGCGTTCGCTACATCCGAGCCGTGCCGCCGGTTTGTGGAACCGCCCCCGATTCAAGTGATGCGGGGGCTGGGCAATCCAGAGCCGGGTGAGCCCGGGCACATCTCACGATTCGATCAATCCGCCGGCTATGAACTCTCACCCGGCGCGCGCTTCCGCGCCAGTCGATCGAAAACACGATGCAGCGCAGGGGTGTTCGCGGCCTCGCGAAATGGTTCCCGGCCGTAGTCTCCCAATCGAACTACCGCGCGAATCCATGTGGAAGGGTTCTGAGGCTTACAACCAGTGCCTTGCTATAAAACAGCATGTCCCGCCGCTGCCAACTCCTTTCGGAACGCACCCTCCAGCCGGACGAATCCATTCCTAATGAAATGCTTTACCATGCCATGCTCCTTACTGTTCATGAGGATGGAAAACACTGATATATTCGGACTTGATAGAGAGACACCCCAAGGAAAAAGTAGTGTCTAAGATATCGACTCATCTAAAACGCAGTCTTACTCCCGGTCTGCTTCTTGCTGCGCTTGGCACAGCCGCAATCGTGGGCGCCGCTGAGAGGCCGCGTCTCGATTACGACCGTGACGTGCGCCCCATTCTCTCAGAGAACTGTTTCCCTTGCCATGGGCAAGACGGAAAGAAGCGAATGGCTTCGCTGCGGCTGGATTCCTTCGAAGGAGCCATCGCGGATCGCGGAGGCCGTGCTGCCCTGGTGCCCGGAAAGCCGGAGGCAAGCGGCATTTATCAGCGCACCGCGATAGAGCAGGGCGCCAGGAAGATGCCTCCAGCCTATTCCAATCGCACACTGACCACGGAACAAGTGGCGCTTCTGAAACGCTGGGTCGACGAGGGTGGCGAATATTCGAAACACTGGGCCTTCGTACCGCCTAGGCGGCCGGCTGTGCCCGAAACCGTGGATCCAATCTGGGTGAAGAACCCAATCGACGCCTTCGTTCTTCAACGCCTGCATGCGGAAGGGCTGCAACCGAACTCCGCTGCCGCACCGGGAAAATGGCTGCGCCGGGTTTCGCTTGACCTCATCGGGCTGCCTGCTTCACCGGCTGAACTGGACGCCTTTTCGAACGAGGCGAAAGCTCACGGCGATTCGGCTTACGCTGCCGCGGTCGAACGCCTGCTGGCATCTCCGGCTTATGGAGAGCGTATGGCAATGGATTGGCTGGATGTGGCACGCTACGCCGACACGCACGGATTCAACAACGACGCCGGGCGCTCCATGTGGCGCTGGCGGGACTGGGTGATTCAAAGCTTCAACGCCAATATGCCCTATGACCGTTTTCTTACCGAGCAACTGGCCGGGGATTTGCTGCCAAACCCCACTCTGAACCAGCGCATCGCCACCGGCTTCGGACGCAATCACGTAATCAACTCCGAGGGCGGGATCATTGACGAAGAGTATCGGGTTGAATACGTTTCGGACAGGGTTCGCACTCTGGGGATGTCCTGGTTGGGGCTGACGCTGGAATGTGCACGGTGTCACGACCATAAATTCGATCCCCTCACCCAACGTGACCATTACCGGTTCTTCGCCTTCTTTAATAACGTGCCGGAAGTTGGGGAGGACGGCCGCGTGACAAATGCGGCTCCGCTGATTTCAGCGCCCACCGATGACCAGCAGTCGCAAATGCATGAACTCGAGGCGGGAATCGCGAAGCTCACGGAGAGGATCGGGAAGCGGCAGAAATCCTGGACTTGGCGCGGCGGCAGCGCGGCACTGGCTCAACGCCTAGCCGCGCAGGCTGAGGCTCCCACCAACGCCGCGTGGCAAATGCATTGCGAGTCGGCTGACGAATTTGAAGCCGCTCCGGTAAGTGGATTCGTGCCGGCGGACGGCATAGCGGGTAAGGCGTGCGTCACCTCCCAAATGATTCCGAAGCCGCGGATTGCCGGAAAGGGCGTGCCGATCTCAAAGCGGCAACCGCTAACAATCACCGCATGGCTGCGTCCTTCACAGACGGATACCGATGTGGCGCTTCTTTCAGATGTGGACTACGCCACCAATCCGGCTGCCACAACGTATGGAAAGGGTATTGAGTTGCGTTTGATCGGTGGCGAACTGGAATTTCGATTTGGAGATCGACTGCCCGCGTATTTGATAAGAGTCCGCTCAGAGGGTGCCAGTCTCATGCCCGAACAGTGGCGGCACGTAGCCGTGGTCTATGAAGGCGCCGCCGGCAAGGCCGCCACGCGCGCGGACGCCGCTTGGGTGCGGATGTTCGTGGATGGACATGAGGTGCCGGCGCGCATTTTGAATGAAGGCGTCACGCTGCCGGATGCGAAGTCCGACAAAGCGACGTCCACCGTGTTTCGTATCGGTTGGGACAACAGCCCGAACGGCGCACGCTATGCCGGACGGTTGGACGAACTTGCCGCCTGGACCCGCGTACTTAACGATGCCGAAATCACCGGTCTGTTTGAGAGCGTAGCGCTACCGTATGCGGTGGAGCGTCAGCAGGAGCGGAAAGCTTCGCCGATCGAGACTGATTGGCTCCGGTCCGCACTGCTGCAAGGGACGAACACCGCGCTCGCCAAAGAGCAGCGCGAACTGAACGCGCGCCGCGCGGAGTTGTTCGCCCTTCGGCGCAACGCTCCTACCGTAATGGTGATGCAGGAAATGCCTTCTCCCCGCCAGACCCACGTACTATTGCGGGGCGGTTATAACGCGCCCGGTGAGAAAGTCGAACCCGGAGTGCCGGAAGAATTGTTGGGAGCGTGGCCCGCCGGTGCGCCCAAAAATCGCCTCGGTTTGGCGCAATGGCTCACCAAGCCCGACCACCCCCTTACGGCGCGCGTGGTGGTCAATCGTTTCTGGCAGCAACTATTTGGAATCGGCCTGGTCAAGACGAGCGATAATTTTGGACTGCAGGGCGAATCGCCCAGCCATCCCGAACTGCTGGACTGGCTGGCGCGCGACTTCATCGATTCCGGCTGGAACGTCAAAGCACTGATGAAGGAGATTGTGTTGTCGGCTACCTATCGCCAGGATTCGGCCGCATCGCAGGAAGTATTCTCGCGGGATCCGGAAAACCGTCTGCTCGCGCGAGGGCCGCGTTTCCGGCTACCCGGTGAGATTATTCGGGACCAGGCGTTACTCATCTCCGGACTCCTTGAACCACGTTTGGGCGGACCCAGTGTCTTTCCATACCAACCGCCGGATCTCTACAAGGGCATCGTCGTGGCTGCCGACTATCCGGGCTCCACCTATATCGACAGTAGGGGCGACGATCTCTACCGCCGCAGTCTCTATACTTTTTGGAAGCGCACAGTGCCGCATCCCACAATGAACGTGTTCGACGCTCCAGACCGGGAGTTCTGCACCGTCCGGCGTTCCACCACGAACACCCCCATGCAGGCGTTGACGTTGCTGAACGATCCCATCTACGTGGAAGCTGCGCGCAAGCTGGCGGAGCGCGCGATTCACGAAGGCGGCGCCACGCCGGAGAGCCGCCTGGAGTATGCTTTCCGGCTTGCCGCGGGGCGCGCGCCGGACGATACCGAAAGACAAATTCTGCACAAAATGTTTGAGCGTATGCTTAGCGATTATCGCGCGGATCAGCAGGCAGCCCGGTTGTTTGTTAGCGTCGGAGCGTCAAGCTCCGATGCCTCGATTGCGGTAAGTGAGCTGGCCGCCTATACCGCGGTCGCGAACATGATTCTTAATATGGACGAAGTGATCACGAAAGGCTAAGGTTCAATTATGGAATGTGGAAACTACTCCCGCTTCTCATCCCGCCGCGAACTACTGGCACGAAGCGGATACGGGCTGGGCGCAGCCGCACTGCATACGTTGCTTGGCGGATCCAAAGCTTTGGCCGCCACACCGCCATTCCCAAACTTTCCGCCGCGAGCCAAGCGTGTAATCTTTTTGTTTCAGGCCGGCGGCCCGTCGCACCTCGATTTGCTCGACTATAAACCGGAGATGAAAGGCCGGTTTGATCAGGATATTCCCCCTTCGGTGTTCGGAACCCAGCGGATCACCGGCATGGTGGCGCAGCAGGACCGTTTTCCCGTGGCGCCCACCATGTATGGCTTTGCGCAAGCGGGTAAGAGCGGCACGTGGCTCAGCGAATTATTGCCCCACACCGCCAGGATCGCCGACGAGATCTGCTTGCTCCGCGCCATGCACACGGAGGCGATCAACCACGACCCCGCCATTACGTTCCTTCAGACCGGCAGCCAGTTGCCGGGAAGGCCCAGCATAGGCTCCTGGATCGACTACGGCCTGGGTACCGCGAATGAGAATCTCCCCGCGTTCGTTGTATTGAATTCGGTTCCAAGCAACGGCATGGCGGACCAGGGGCTGCTGTCGCGTCTTTGGGGAGCGGGCTTCCTGCCCAGCCGCTACCAGGGAGTGCAGTTCCGCTCCGCCGGCGACCGCGTGTTGCATCTCTCCAACCCGCCCGGTGTCACCCGCGAACAGCGGAGAACTCTTCTTGACGGATTAGCCGCTCTTAACGGCGAACTGCATCACCATGTTGGCGACCCTGAGATTGAAACCCGCATCGCACAGTATGAGATGGCGTTCCGGATGCAAGTCAGCGTGCCGGAACTGGCCGACACGTCAAAGGAGCCCGAGCACGTACACTCGCTGTATGGGGAAGACTCCAACAAGCCGGGGACCTTTGCGGCCAATTGCCTGCTAGCGCGCCGCCTGGCCGAACGGAATGTCCGTTTCATCCAGCTTTATCATCGCGGCTGGGATCACCACGGCGGACTCACAGAGAAGCTGCCGGTGCTGGCCCGTGATACCGACCAAGCCTCGGCTGGTCTGATCCTTGACTTGAAGCAGCGTGGGATGCTCGACGATACCTTGGTCATCTGGGGAGGCGAATTCGGCCGCACCCCTTATGCTCAGGGCCCACTGAAACGCGACAACTACGGCCGCGATCACCATGGTCGCGTCTTTTCCTTGTGGATGGCTGGAGGGGGCGTCAAGCGCGGCTTCGTTCACGGCAGTTCGGACGATTTCGGGTTCAACGTGGCCGGCGGCGGGGTTGATATCCACGACCTGCAGGCGACCATTCTGCACCTGCTGGGCATTGACCACCAGAAGCTGACCTTCCAATTTCAGGGCCGTCAGTTCCGGCTTACCGACGTCAGCGGCCAAGTGGTAAAAGAAATCATCGCCTAAGCGGCCTTAAAGCGTTTGACAAAATTGATAGGCGCACTCTAAGATTGAATATTGTTCAGAACATGGACCTTCTTAAGAACTTACGTTCAGTCTTGGGACGAGCTGATTGATGCGGCACCTAATCCTACTGCCTGACTTGGGCCAGACTACCAGCGAGGCGACGGTTCTGCAGTGGCTAAAGCAGACCGGGGAAAAGGTTTCGCGGGGGGAACCCCTGCTGGTGGTCCAGACCGATAAAGTGGACATGGAAGTCGAATCTTTCGTCGAAGGGTATCTGCGGGAGGTTCTAGTCTCTGAGGGTACGATCGCTACCGCGCTGAAGCCCGTCGCCATCCTGACTGATGCGCCGCAAGAGGCCTATGAACGGCTGACTGATGGACCTCTCATGGTGGCAGCGACATCAGTACCAAGCACAGGTCAACCCGCCGCGGTGGAAACCGTGAGAGAGGCTTTGATAGGCGCACCCGCCACGCTCGTTGTGCCGCCGGCCACGCCGGAGCCCGCGAAGGCCAGGCCGGACCGGAACTCGGAAGTGCCCGCCGAACTGACGGACGGACGCCGGATTGTGCTTCTGCGTCAGATGCTTCGATGCCGCTCGTTCGAGGACCGGGTGTATTTCCTGTTCCTGCAGGGTCGCATGCCGGGCACTATCCATCAGGCCCAGGGCCAGGAAGCATGTGCGGTGGGTGTCTGCTCCGCTCTCATTGATGGCGACATGATTACCAGCACGCACCGTCCGCATGAACACGCTGTGGCACGCGGCCTATCGCTCAATAGCCTGATGGCGGAGCTGTTCGCAAAGACGACCGGCTGTTGCGGAGGTAAAGGTGGCTCCATGCACTTTGGAGATATGGCCTCCGGCATGTTGCCGGCCATCGCTATCGTGGGTGGTGGTATTCCTCTGGCCGCGGGATACGCGCTGTCGTTCCAATACCGGAAGGCGGACCAGATTGTGGCTTGCTTTTTCGGCGAGGGCGCCACGAACATCGGATCGTTCCACGAAGGCGTGAATATTGCGGCGATTTGGGATTTACCGGTAGTATTCGTTTGCGAGAACAACCGCTATGGCGCATCCACGGCCATCGAGAAGGTCACGCGCGTTCCGCGAATCAGCAAGCGCGCGGCAGCCTACGGAATTCCGGGCCGCACAGTCGATGGGAATGACGTGGAAGCGGTATATCACGCGATGCGCGAAGCGGCGCAGCGAGCCGTGGGCGGCAAAGGGCCAACGCTGCTGGAACTCGAGACGTACCGCTTCTGCGGCCATTCCCGCAGCGACCCCGGTCATTACCGTTCGAAGGAAGAGGTCGCGGAATGGAAGCTGCGCGATCCGCTTGTGCGGTATGAAGCGTTCTGCATCGAGCGGGGAATACTGAGCGCGGACGGGATTGTCGAAATGAAAGCCTCGGTCGAGGCCGAGATGGACGACGCTGTATCTTTCGCCGAAGCCAGCCCCAGCCCGTTACCGGAGGATTGTTTAAATCATGTCTTCGCCTGAAACATCCCGCAAACTAACCATCGTGGAGGCCCTTCGCGAAGCGTTGCGGGAAGAGATGCGGCGTGATGAACGCGTAATCCTTCTTGGTGAAGATATTGGAGTGGAGGGAGGATTCGGCGGGGCATTCACGGTGACACTCGGCTTTGAAAAGGAGTTTGGTCATCGGCGCGTCCTTGATACTCCAATCTCCGAAGCCGCAATCGCAGGCGTGGCTGCGGGCGCGGCGATGGGTGGATTGCGGCCCGTCGCCGACGTGCAGTACGGTGATTTCCTGTTCCTGGCAATGGATCAGCTTGCCAATCAGGCCGCCAAGATGCGCTACATGTCGGGCGGGAAAATTAGCGTTCCCATGGTGTTTCGAGCGCCCGTTGGCGCCACCACGCGCGGTGCGCAACATGGTCAGTCCCTTGAGGCGTTCTTTATCCACGTACCCGGAATCAAAGTCGCATGCCCATCCAATCCGTACGATGCGAAAGGGCTGTTGAAGACGGCCATCCGCGATCCGAATCCGGTGCTGTTCTTTGAACACAAGCTTCTCTATGGAAGTAAAGGTTCGCGAAAAGAAGCCGGTGGGATGGAGTTAATGGGCGATGTTCCTGAAGAAGAATACTTGATTCCATTTGGGCAAGCCCGTGTGGTGCGGTCCGGGAAAGACATTACCATCGTGGCGAATCTATTGATGGTTCATAAGTCCGCGCAGGCGGCCCGACTCCTGGAGGAATCGGGAATCGATGCGGAAGTGATCGATGTGCGCACCCTGGCGCCCCTCGACAACCAGACTATCTTCGCTTCGGTACGAAAGACCGGAAAATTGCTGATTGTGGAGGAAGGCAACGTTACGGGTGGTTGGGGAGCCGAGGTTGCCGCACGGGTTGCGGATGAATGCATCGATTACCTGGAGGCGCCCATACGCAGGGTGGCCGCGCCGGACACTCCCGTCCCCTTTGCTCCCGTCATGGAAAACTACTATATTCCTTCCGTTGAACGTATCGTGAACGCGGTGCGGGCGGTCTGTTAGCACTCTAACCGGGCAGGCAGGATTTTAGCTAAACAGTATTCGGAAGCCGTCTCCAAATCGGTCGGGATGCCGACAGCAGCCGGTATCGTCATTACTTCCGAAGAGAGAGCTCGCTTCGAAGTGGCCGACTTCGGACTGAATGATCTGGAAATAGCTCCCAAGGAACTTATCCCTCGATGAGTTCGAGGCGTAATCCAAGCGCCGTCGTACCGCCCCGTTCCTTACCTGCCATGAGCTTCCCAAAGCTTCCCCGCCGGACTCGAAGTTCTCACGTACGTGAATACCGCTAGATGCTGCGCCAAGGGGATTGTGATGTTCCCGCGGCAAACCTGCCCGGAGCACTCGCATGCCGCGGTCGATGGCATTGCCGGTAAGGAGGAGACATTCCGTTGCCGTTGGGGCGCCGTGTATCTATACGTCCCCGGCACTCCGGCGCCGAGCCCGGCCTGCCGGCCTCCGCATGGTGCCGAGCCCCACTACACCGTTCGTCATGAGATCCGCCTGAAGCCGGGCGATCGGTACACGCTAAGTCCCAATACGCCGCACTGGTTTCAGGCCGGGCCCGAAGCCGCGATCGTTTCCGGGTTCTCCACTCGCAGTACCGATGAGGCCGATCGCTTCAGCGATCCTCGAATTGCCCGCATCGCCCTAATTGGAGGGCGCTGATCCCGCCCGCTGTTATGACATCTTTCGCGGCTGGCCGCGTTAGTCTTGCCACTGGATACAGTAATGGTATCGGCGCGGCCACGGCATTGGCCTTAGCCAGTCGTGGTTCTATGGTTGGGTGTCACTGCAACAGCGCGAAGCGGCCGCAGCGGATAAAGTGGACCGCATTCGGAATGGCAGAGGGCGAGCGGCCGCATTCCAAGCCGATCTTTCCTGCGCTTCCAGTGCCGGAACGATTGT
>JANXXV010000031.1 GCA_025350445.1 Bryobacteraceae bacterium
GGCGTCGGGTTATCGGTTTCGTAACCATCGGTCCGTTTCCGCTTCCCGCTGCCATGGATCAACTTCCAGCGGCTGGTGCGCAGGAAAGCTTCTTCGTTTTCGAGATACTCGCTGAACGTCGACATGCGGGGCTTCGCCGGACGCTTCTTTTCCAGGTACGGCCGGAGGGTCTGTCCATGCGGAGCCGGCAGTGGATCCGCGCCAAGCAAATCGAGGATTGTCGGCGGCACGTCGACGGATTCGGTCATGTCTTTGACAACGTGCTTCGAGACGTGGCCCGGCCAGCGGAAGATCAACGGAACGCGGAGTGCCGGGTCGTAGCCGCAGTGCTTTTCGAAACGGCCGTGCTGGCCCAGGCTGTAGCCATGGTCCGCCATATAAACCACAAGCGTGTCATTCTCCAGATTTAACTGGCGCAACTTGTCGAGAACCACGCCCACATTGTGATCCAGAAAGTTGACCGACGTGTAGTACGACGCGATGATTCCCTGCTTCTCCTCTGGTGACAGGTCACGGAAAATAAGCGGGATTTGCCCGGCGTCCTCGGGGCCAACGCGAGGCACGTCGAAATTGGAAGGCCGGAGTTTATCTTTCCATTCGATGGGAAAATCGTATGGCGAGTGTGGTTCCTGGAAGCTGACCCACAGGGCAAAGCGGTCGTCCTTGTGGTCTTCGAGGAATCGGCTGGCTTGGGACGCGAGCCAGGTGCTTTTCATCTGCTCGTATTTCTGCGGGAAGGGAAGTTTTTCGGCATTCAGCCAGATGCGCGCCGGATCGCGGAATGGGTGCCAGGCGGGCTTGGTCTTGGTATCGCCGAAGTCCGGCGCCGGGCCGACGTCTTTCATCCAACGCTGCTGGACTATGTCTTCAGTCCACGCCAGCTCGAAGCCGTGCAGGCCCGGCCTTCCAGGTTGGTTGAAGTGCATTTTGCCGATCACCGCGGTCGACGTGCCCTGGCTGCGCAGCGCCTTGGCGAGTGTCGCGCGATCCTCGCTCAAAGGCGTGGTGAGTACCGTGACTCCTGCCGCGTGCGGTAATTGTCCGGTGAGGATGCATTGCCGCGATGGCGTGCAGACGGGCGAGTTGCAATAGTTGCCGGCAAAGCGTGTGCCTTCCGAAGCCAAGCGGTCGAGATTCGGAGTGAGTGCGCGGCGATTGCCATCCGCGCCCAGCACATAGCCAGCGTGATCGTCGGCCATTATGAACAACAGGTTCGGCTTCCGGTCCTTGGCGCGGGCAGGCCGCACGAGGGAGGCTGCGGCTGCGGTTCCCAGCAAAGCCCGGCGTGAAATCGAATTAGCTTCTGACATTTTTGCTCCTTAGAAAATCAACTTCAGGCCGAGTTGCAGCCGGCGGGGATTACGAGCCGAGATCAATTGGCCGAAGCGCGCATTCACTTGTTTACCCGTTGCGTCGAAGCGGGCGGTGGTGTCAAGACCGTCGAATTGGGTGTGATTGAAAACGTTGTAGGCTTCCCCGCGGAGTTGGAACCTGAGGCGCTCCCGCACAACCACATTTTTGTAGAGGCCGGCATCCCAGTTATTCACGCCGGGGCCGCGGAAGTTGTACTTGCCGGAGTTCCCAAGAGTCCCCACGGCAGGACGGGCGAACGCAGCATCGTTAAAAAAGCGGGTTGCTGTGCGGGTGGGTTTTGGAATTACGGCATTCCCTACAACATCCACGCGCGCAGTCTCCGTAGGCGATCCGGTGATGTCCGCACCGTCGGTGGTAGTGAAGGAGACTGATTGCGGCGCACCGCTGATAAAACTGGCGATGCCCGTCACCTGCCAACTGTCTAGGACGTAACGCGAGAAGCCGTTCGACCACCAGCGGCTGACACCGGGGAGATCGTAAATCCAATTGATGTTCACGATATGTGTTCGATCAAAGCCGGCCAGCCCGTAGTAGCGTGCTCTCTCATTCAGATACAGGCTGACGGCGCCGTTGTCGCTGGTGCTCATTGTCTTCGACCAAGTCCAGACTCCGCTTATCTCCAGACCCTTGGCGAACCGCCGGTGAACCTGCACCTGTAGAGAATTATAGTTGCTGGTGGCGTCGTAGGTGACGTAGTTGATGTTTCCGAGTCCGGGGTATGGCCGAAGGAAATCCTGGGGCAGAGGCTTACCGGGATTGCTTGGGTCCTGGCTGGCAGCGCGGAAGTTTGTACCTGGCGCGATGGCATTGAGGTTGACGGACTGGCGCAGGTGGCGGCCCTGATTTCCGGCGTAAGCAACATCGACGAGTGTGCCCCAACCGATGTCGCGCTGGACGCCGAGGCTGTAACTCATCACGGTGGGGACTTCGCCCGACTCCGCGATTGCATTGATCGAACTGGGGAAGAGTGCTCGCGAGGCGTTGGGGAGATCCGAAACATTTCCGTTAAAGCTTGTTGGCGTGTAGACGAA
>JANXXV010000034.1 GCA_025350445.1 Bryobacteraceae bacterium
CGCTCTCCCAGTAATCGAAAGCGCCCCGCCCCACCACCACCCGCGAGATCAGGTCTTTCACTTCGGCGCGCAGATAGAACACCGCGTGCGGGACCAACGCAAACCCCGACGTCCGTTCGATCCAGGTACGATTCTCGCCCCGCGCGATCGCGCGCGCCATAATCGAAAAGATGTAGCGGTCCGTAATCACCACGAACCCGGCCCGTAGCGCGGGGATGATCTCGTTCTCCAGGCGGTCCGCAAAATCAGTGGCGTAATAGAGGGTCATGGTGATCGGCCCCAGCGTATTGCCAGCTTTGGCCTCCTTGATTCCCTTGCCGGCCAGAGCCGAGCGCGCCATGCCGGTATCGAGCACCGCATGTCCGAATTCCTCGAGCCATGGCTTCAGACGCCGGATTTGGGTGCTGCGTCCCACCGCATCCGGCCCTTCAATCACGATCAATTTGCCTTGGAGTTCGGAATAATCCAGCCCCGGCAGCGCCGTGCGGTAGTAGGATAGCGGCGGTCTATTCTTGTAGTCGCGCAACCCGGACCTCCGTTCCCAATACTCCCGGCGGGCGCGTGCGTCCGAATTCCCGCACCACGATCCGGCGCATTTCCCGCTGCTGCGCTTCAATGCTTTTCGTCGCGTCGATTACATGAAAGCCCATCTCGTCAATCATGGATTCGTACTCTTCGAGAATGCGGCCTTGAAACAGGCGGAAACTCTCTTCCATGTTGCGGCTAAGGCCCAAGTCCATCCCGGCTTCGTAATATTTCAAGGCATCGCGGCCGCCTAGAATCCGGCCTAGAGCCACGTCCAGCGGAACTTTGAAATAAAACGCCAGCGACGGTTTGATAGCGAAGCGGTAGAGATTGCGCACCCAGGAGCGATCCACGCCGCGAACCACATCGCGCGCAAACGCCGTATAGGCATAACGGTCCGCGCAAACTACGGCTCCCGCCTTGAGCAATGGAATAATGTAGTGCTCCAGGCGATCCGCAAAGTCGGTGGCATGAATCAGGCTGAACGATGTCGGCGTGAACATCTCTTTCTTCTTGCCGCGGCGGGTTGTCTCGCGCACCAGCGGAGAAGAATTCCACTCACTGAATGTGACGGCGTATCCCCGGCGGCGCAGCCACTGGGATAGCAGCGAAATCTGCGTGGATTTCCCGGAGCCGTCGATCCCTTCCACCACAATCAACCGCCCGGGACAGCGGTTTTGTAGGAACACTTGCATGCGCTCCTTTATCATAACGAGTGAGCCGCTGATTTAGGTTAACGTTTGGTTACAAAAATGGCTCCATCTCATGTCCCAATACGCAGCCATCGATATCGGCAGCAATTCGATTCGCATGCTCGCGGCCGAAGTGGACGCTCATGGCCGCATGGCGGTGCTCGCCTCGGAGCGTCAGGTGGTCCGCTTAGGCACCAGTGTTTTTCGCGAAGGCCGCTTGAACGAAGCCACCATGAATCTGGCGTGCGGAGTCCTGGCCGGAATGGCAGCCACCTACCGTAAGCTGGACGTCTTGGCCGTGCGGGTTGTAGGAACAGCAGCCCTGCGCGACGCGCGCAATCAACTGGAATTTCTGGCGCGCGCGTCCACCATTCTGGGGACTCCGGTCGAAGTCATTTCCGGACTGGAAGAAGCCCGGCTGGTGCATCTCGGCGTGCAGAGCCAATGGCCCCATCCGAAGCAACGCCTTTTGGTGGCCGACGTAGGAGGCGGCAGCGCCGAGCTGATCATGAGCGACGCCGGGCACATCGCCGAATCTTTCTCCAAGCCACTGGGCGCCCTTCGCCTCACTGAAATGTTTTTGAAGAGCGACCCTCCCGATCCCCGCGAGCTTCTGCGGATGCGCAAGTATATTCAGGAGCGCGTCGCGGGGCCGGTTGCCCGTTTCGGCGCGGCGAAGATCGATCGCATGATCGCTACATCTTCGACCGCAGCGGCAATGGTCTGCGCCGTGAATCGTGTCCGCCGTTCGCGGCGCGACCTGGCAGACCGGCTGCCCGCTACCGCCGCGCAGATTCGCCGGTTATATAACCAGGTCAGCACCACCAGCCTCGAAGGGCGTCGCCACATCACTGGAATTGGCCCCAGGCGCGCCGAAATTATTGTGGCCGGCGTGGCCGTGCTCCATGAAATCGTCTCCGGTTTCCGGCTGCCGCGCCTGTACTATTCGACCGCCGGCGTGCGTGAGGGCATCATCGCGGATTTGGCCCGCCGCAAGGTAGGTCTTGCGCAAGCGCGTCTCCATGCGGATCGCCGGCGCATCGTGATGGCGCTCTCGCGGCGCTATGGACTTTCCGTTCCTCATGTGCGCAAAGTGGCTCAGTTCGCCGGAATCTTGTTCGAGCAATTGCGATCCCTGCATGCTTTGCCGGCCCTGAATGGCCAGCTCCTCGAAGCGGCAGCTTACTTATATAACATCGGTCACTGGGTAAACGAATCGCGCCATCACAAGCATTCGCTTTACTTAGTCGCCAATTCCGATCTGGCGGGGTTCTCGGAGTGGGAACGCATCGTAATTGCGAATTTGTGCCGCTACCATCGAAAGTCCATGCCGCAGCCGTCTCACTTGGAATTTCAGGCGCTGGATGTCGAAGGCCGCCGCACGGTAGCGCTTTTGGCGCCGTTATTGCGTATCGCGGTTGCGCTGGATCAAAGTCAGGAGCAGTTGGTCGATGATGTAAGGGTGGTTTCGCTGGATAAAACAGTCGAGTTGGAACTGCAATCGCCGCGTGATCTGGACGTGGAACAATGGCATGCAGAGCAAGTGGCGCCGGTCTTCCGCGAAATGTACGGCCTCCCGCTGGTGGTGCGAGTCAAACGATGAAATCCTCCCCCGTTTCAAAACTTGCCTTCAAAGAAACACGAGGCTACCTCCGGCAATTCAAGAAACATCTGCGGCATACCGCGAAGCATCCGGAAGATCCTGAAGCGATTCATGACTTGCGCGTATCGATCCGCCGCCTGTCGCAATGCTTCCGGACTTTTCGCGGGTTGCTCGAACCCGCGCCGGTTAAAAAACTTCGGCGCCGCCTTCGCAAAGTGATGGACCATTGCGGCGCGGTTAGAAATTGTGACGTGGCGCTCGATCTATTGCAGCAAAGCGGCATCGCCGACGGCGAGTCGGTGTCAACACTGAAGCGAGCGCGCGAGGATTCAAGCAAAGAACTTCGCCGGCATCTTAAAAAAGAGCGCCGGAGAAATCATTCGGCCCCGGGTCCTGCGAAAGTCCGGGCGGCGGGAAATTGGAATAAGGACGAAAATCCCGAAGAAAATCTCCGTAGAATGTTGCCTGCATTGGCGGACGAATGTTTTCGCGAGGGTGCGACCGTTGCCGTTCCCGGCGCCGCCCTGACGGATCTACACCGCTTCCGTCTCAGTTCGAAGCGCTTCCGCTACACCCTGGAGCTTTTCGAGGGATTCTACGGAACTGAAATATCGCGCGGCGCGACGGTCCTCAAAGATGTGCAAGACCGGTTGGGAGCGATTAACGATTGCGCCGTCACCATGCAACTTCTCCGCGCCGACCGCGCGGCTGTGTCAGCCGTCGGTAAGCTATTGGGTCCTAGGATAGTGGAGTTCCAGGAATATTGGGAAGCTGAGTTTCGCCCTTCCAAGCTGATCTGGTGGAAGCGCTGGCTCAGCCACCCGCGCCGCACCGCCACCGCGGCAACGTAGCGGAGGCGCCTAACGATTCTCCAGCAACTTCAGTTTCTTCATCCGGTGACGCAAAATATCGCGACTGACGCCGAGTAAAGCCGCTGCCCTAGTCTTATTTCCGCCGACTTTTTCGAGCGCCTGCACAATCAACGTGCGTTCGGAGTTCTTCAAGGAAAGGTCAGTCGGAGCCGTATGAACGCGTGGCGGCACGGGATGGCTGGGACCGCGCGGAGCCCGGGCGGAGGCGAACTGGATGCTGTTCGGCCGCAGCATATCGGTGTCTTCGAGCAACATCGCGCGCTCGATTACATTTCGCAGCTCCCTCGCGTTGCCCGGCCAATGATAGGCGTTCAATATCTTAACCGTCGGCGCAGAAATCCCTTTGATATGCGCTTTATACCTGCGGTTATATTCTTGAACAAAGTATTTTGCCAGCGGAAGGATATCTTCGGGGTGTTCACGCAGCGGAGGCGTCGCAATTTGGATCACGCTCAGCCGATGAAATAAATCCAGCCGAAACGCACCGGACTGCACCGCATCGGAGAGATCGCGGTTGGTGGCGGCAATCACCCGCAAATCCACTTCAATTTCCTGCACTCCGCCCAGCCTGCGAAAGGATTGTTGCTCCAAAACCCGTAAGAATTTGGCCTGTACCGCGGGTGAAAGATCGCCCACCTCGTCCAAAAACAAAGTTCCGCCGCGAGCCACCTCAAGCAAGCCCTTTTTCTGAGTGCGGGCGTCCGTGTAAGCCCCTGCTTCGCGTCCGAATAATTCACTTTCGAGCAAAGCCTCGGGAAGGGCCGAGCAATTGAGCGCCACGAACGGGCCGGCCCTGCGGCTGCTCGAATAATGCACGATTTGAGCCAGCAGATCCTTGCCGGTTCCGCTTTCTCCCTCTAACAGAACCGTGGTGGCCTCGCTCTTTGCAACGCGCAGCGCAAAAGAGAGCACTTGCTTCATGAGCTCCGAAGCGGCCACGATTCGGAAGCGTCCGAATTCGAACGCGTGACCGTTGCCCTGCTGGATAACTTTAGGGCTGACATCCGGAACTTGCGGCTCCGCGGGCCCGGTTTCGAACATGATCACGACGCCCCCCGGACCGCCATCGGACCCGCGCAATGGTGCAATATTACCGGAAATGGCCTTCAGATCTCCGCCTTTAGCCATCAAAAAGCGGTCGCGAATATCCACTAGAGAGCGTCGCTGCAACGCCTCGGCTATCGGCAACTCCACTTCGTTGCCGGTGGTTTTATCTGCTACCCGGAATACCTGCTTTACCGGGGTGCCGGCCGCTTCTTCATTGCTCCACCCGGTCAGGTTCTCGGCGGCCCGGTTCATCATGCGGACGGTTTCCGTTTGATCCACCGAAATAACACCTAAGAGCAAGGTCCCAAAGACATCCGCTACGTGTTGTTGCCGCTTCCAGGAACTTCGATCATGACGGTGTTTGGAAAGCGCGATTTCCAGGCTGGCGTGCAATTCCGATTCGTGAAAGGGTTTGACAATATAGCCCATGGGGCGTGAATGTTTGGCGCGCTCCAGCGTATCCCGGTCGGCATGCGCTGTAAGATAGACCACCGGCACATCGAAACGGTCCCGCAGCGTACGCGCCGTTTCGGCTCCGTCCATGTCGCCCTTAATGCGGATATCCATCAGCATCAAATCGGGCTGGCTCTTTTCCACCTCGCGAATGGCTTCGACGCCGCTGGTGACTACGCCGCTGACTTCATAGCCCAATCCCTTGAGAACTTCCGCCAGATCTTCTGCGGTGATCTGTTCGTCTTCTACGATTAAAATTCTGTCCGTCAATGGCTCCTCGCATTATTGTCGATATTATCATTTAATTGAGAGGCCATCGGCAAATGTCATGCAAAAGACAGTACCATTACGCCCATCAGTTTCGACATTCGCTTCGATTTGCCGGGCTAAAGTTCTCACCAGCCGCAGGCCAAGCGTTGGCGATGTTTCCCAATTCAAGTCCGGCGGCAAGCCGATTCCGTTGTCCCCCACCAAGAGCCGAATCTTCCCCTCGGGCTCTCGCTGCAGTTCTACGCGAACCTCACCCGACTTCGCTCCGGGGAACGCATATTTGAAAGCATTTGAGAGTAATTCGTTCACAATGAGGCCGCAAGGCGAAGCCACGTCCCGATGACAATAAAGCGGGTCCAGCTTGATTTGCATGCGGATGCGGCCGGACCCGCCATAGAATCGCACCAGGTGCTCCGCCAGCCTGCGAATGTAGTCCGCAAAATCGATTTCAGCCAGGCTCGCCGATTCATACAGGATCTCATGCAGAATCGCGATCGCCTGAATCCGGTACCGGCTTTCCTCGAACTTTTGGCGGGTGGCCGTGTCTTTGATAGAGCGTGCCTGTAAACCGAGCAGGCTGGTAATTACCTGTAAATTATTTTTGACCCGGTGATGGATCTCTTCGAGCAGTACTTCCCTTTCCCGCAAATCGGCGTGGGAGCGGTCCAGCAAAACCGCAGCCTCGCGAAGGCCTTGCTCGTAGCGCTCCCGCTCCGAAATGTCGCGCGCGACTTTGGAAGCCCCGATGACCAAACCGCCGGCGTCGCGAATCGGTGAAATAGAGAGGGAAACGGCCAGGATCTTTCCATATTTCGTGACCCGTTTCGTCTCGTAATGATCGATGCGCTCTCCCCGCGCGATCCGGATCAGTATGTTGGGACCATCATCAATGGCGTCCGGAGGCACCAGAATCGACACGTGCTTTCCCACCATTTCGCCCGCGCTGTATCCGAACAGTCGCTCCGCGCCCTGATTCCAGCTTTGAATAATACCGTGCAAATCTTTGCTTATGATGGCGTCGTCTGAAGACTCGACAATGGCGGCCAGGCGTTCCTGAAGTTCTGAAACCTGTTTAACCTGAGTCATGTCCAAGGTGACGCAACGGGTGTGGACGAACTTTCCTTCCTCTCGGTAGACGCTCGAATTGATGGAAACGTAGCGGGTAGAGCCATCTTTCGAGCGCAGGCGAGCCTCATATCGATCTATTTTCACGCTCTTCTTCAGGCGATCGAGAATGTCCTGAATAGCAGTTTCATCGATGTGAAATTCGGCGATGTTGTGGCCAATATATTCCTGCGCGGAGTAGCCGAGAAGGATTAGTTCAGCCCGATTAGCCCACAGAATAGTTCCATCTTCTGCAACCCAATGCAATGCGACTGCCGCATTCTCGACGAAATCTCTCAGTTCTCTCTCCCGTTGTGCCAAATCGCCCGCTGTCGGCCCAAATGAAGGCGCATCGCTAGCAATCGCCACCTGGCGTTGTCTTTTAGAAGTAGCCATGAATAATTTACCCGTCCGGCGAAAATTATACCTTCACATTCTCCCGCTTGGGAAGATGTGGCTGTCCGGCACTGCGGGTTTTTGCGGCCCAAGAGTTCTCGATCGCGCAGTCAGCGGTGTCCGAAAACCCAGGTAAGGCGCGGTTTACCCTCCATGCTCCGACCGCGGATTAACAGCGGCTAAGGGGTTAAACGGAAAGCCTACCGAGGTAAAGCGCGCAGATTTTCGCGAAAGTGAGTGCTAAAACCCAATCCGCGCGAAGCTACGCGCTGAGGATAGTGCCCCCTATTTCGGCGAGTTTAATCGGATTGTTCCTAAATACCGGATTCCTAGAGCTATTTAATTGCCGGCAGGGCCGCTTTTATTTTGGGCACAAACATGCCTTCTGTCCCGCGGAGAATCGTATGAACTCGTTAACCTGTCCATCGCCGGCTGCTCCCGACTGCGAGACGTTGATCGGGCGCGCCCAGATGGTACAGCAAGTCCGGGAGGGCGACGCGCGCGGCATGGCCGATTTATACGAATTCATCTCTATCGGCCTCCGTCCGTACCTGGCGCGTCAGCTCCAGTCCCAGGATTGTCGCGACAAAATACACAACATTTTTGTCGACGTGGTAATTGCGATTCAACGCGGACAGGTGCGCGATCCCGAGCGCCTGATGGGCTTCGCGCGCACCATCGCCCGGCGCAAAGTATCCGGATATATTTGCGCGGCCCTGTTTGATCGCCGCAATCAAGTGGATATTCAATCCATCTTCTGGCTGGCGAGCCCCCAAGCCTCTGCCGAAAGCGAAATGATTTTTCAGGAGCAGCGCGACTTGGTGCGCTGGACTTTGGCACAACTATCCGATCGCGAGCGGGAAATATTATCGCGGTTCTACATGCAGGAACAGAGCCAGCAGCAAATCTGCCACGAGATGGGCCTGACCCACACCCAGTACCGCCTGCTCAAATGGAGATCGAAAGCCCGCTTCGGAGAACTAAGCCGGAAGGAGATCGGCAGTCGCCACCGGCGGTCTCTATGCGCCGACCAACCTCGCTAATAATGCGTGCGCAGGAAAATCGCCGGCGGCGCCCCAACGTCCCGCGAACCAAAGATTAGTATGTGCTTCCGGTAGTAACAGTCTTCGTAACCAGCATGCCATTCGAGGCCGTGAGCCGGACATTATAGGTGTCGGCCGGGACCAGCGTTTCGGTGAATTCGATTGTGCCGACGCTCGATTCGTAGTCGTAATCGTCGATCACTTCCCCCGTCGAACTCCGGGTCACGGTAATGTGGACCGAGGTCGGGTAACCGCTTCCGCTGAACGCCACCCGTCCCGCAGCGCAGTTGCCGTCCTCGCCATTGTCGACGGTTCCTTCCAGGCAGGTGGTGTTGATGCCAGCAGAACCCAGCAGTGAGAAGGCCGCCAGGAAAAATGTAGTGAAAAGAAATGTTTTTTTCATAATGATTCTCGGATCGACCCGCGGCGTCACGACCAAGAGCGACTAGGCGCAAACGGCGTATTCCCTAAGGCAAATCCGAAATTCTCAGGCTTCTATTAATCTAGGCCCCCGACAAATGGAGGGGTACCTATTGAGCGAGTGCCGGGAAAGCGATCCCTTCCGCGGCCAGTCGCGTATTCACCTGGCGGTTGAATTCGCGCCCCACCAGTGCTTGTTTGGACGGCAGTGTTTTAATACGCGCCCGCACTACCACGCCGCGATCCCCCAGCCGATCTACTCCCATTACTTCGATCGGAGCAAGAATTACCAACTTCAGTAGCGGGTCGCGCGCCACTTCCGCGCCCGTCTCGGTAAGAATTTCGAGCGCGCGGTCCACGTTTGCGCCGTGGGCGAGCGTAGCCTCGAAAACGTAGTAAGCGTATTCGCGAGTCATGTTTGAGAGCGTACTGATCAACCCGTTCGCGATAATATGCACCGCCCCGTTCTCTCCTCGCAACACAGTCGTGCGCAGATTGATTTCCTCCACCAGTCCGGAGATGCCATTAATCGTAACCGCGTCGCCGATTCGAATCTGGTCTTCCAGCAGCACCAGTAATCCTCCCAGCCAGTCCTTGATCAGCGCCTGTGCGCCCAGGCCCAGCGCCAGTCCTGCCACGCCAAGCCCGGCCAGTAGCGGCTGGATATTGAAGGTGAGTTCATTCAACGCCATAACCACCGCCACCATCCAGATCATGAAGCCCGCGAGTTTCGCGAGCACTGCCATGATGGTCGCCGCGCGTTTCTCCAGTTCGCTGTCCGATGCCGCGCCATGCCGGTGCATGGTGCGCATGGCATAGCTCCTGAGCCGCCGCAGCAAGCGGCGCGCCACCTGGGTCAGCACCCACGCCCCTGCCAGAATCAGCAATACCCGCAGGCCGCGGAAGATCCACGGCATCCAGCGCTCTGCGCGCATCAGTTGGAGCGCCATCCCTTGCGATATCTGCATCACCATCATCATGCGATAAAATGAACCTGTGGCGGAAACTTTAAAATTACAAGCGCCGTCCGCGGCGCAGTGGGCTCCGGCGGTGGTATTAGCCTGGCTCGTTCCCGGCGGCGGCCATTTCCTGCTGAAGCGTCCCGGACGCGGCGCCGTGGTTGGGATTTCAGTGGCCCTGGTCTTCCTGCTGGGGCTGATGATGCGCGGAGCTTTATTCCAGCCGCAGACCGGGGACTTGCTGACCATGGTCATTTATTACGGCGGGTTCATAGGGGATCTGCTGGGAGGCGTGCTGTATTTCCTGACCGTTTGGCTCGGCTATTCGCAGCCCGACATGGCCGGCCACGTCCACGATTACGGCACCAAGTTCCTGGTCGCCGCCGGCCTGCTGAATTTGCTGGCGATCGTAGACGTCTGGGAAATCGCGACGGGCAGGAAGGATTAATCATGCCCAAAATGAGCCTGTCGCATTTCGAGGCGTCGCTTCTCTTCGCGTTATTCACTTCGGCTGTTTTGGGGGTGATCACCAAACGCACCGACCGCGAGCGCTTCCGCTATGCCGTGCAGTGTTTTGTTTACTTTCTCGCCGCGATCTTCGGTTTAAGCTGGCTCATGTACTTGGGCCACGGCTAATCTAATCGAAAAATACTGGAATCATACGGTTCTGCCGATAGGGTTACTAGACGTGTCTATGGCGAATGACCGCTTCCCAAGATTTTCAGACGTTAAAGTGACCGCAAGCCTGGCAGCCTTGTTTCTGCTGGTTGGCTGCTCCACTCCAAAGCCCGCGCTGGTTTCCGCGTCCCCCGCCTCGCCGCCACCCGTCGTAGCACCGGCCGACGCCGGGGCCGCCCCAAAACCCGGAGCCGCCCAATCGGTCGACAAATCCGATTCTGACAACGCCGATCGATACGTTGCAGCCGTTCGCCAAAGTACTATGAGCGGTTACCCGGCGGCGACTATCGGAAAAGCTTTTGAGGCAGCTTTCCGTGACTCCAAATGGCAGAGCCGTACGGCCGACGGAGTCCGCACAGTAAACTTCACCGGCACGCTTCCCGACCGGGTTCGCCTGGACTGCGCCGGCGCGAAGGAATCCTTGGGGTTGTCCCCCTGCTCCCAGAATGCGAAGGTGACTTTCCAGTGGACTTTTACTTCCGACGGCCGATACTTTCACCTAAGCTACATCGACCCGGAACCTTGGCCCGAAGCACGCCGCTCCACGCGCGAGATGCTGCTTTTCATCTACGGTTAAGACGTTCCTGACTAGAGCAAACCCAGCAGCTTCTCCACCTCCTCGGGCGTGATGTAGAAGTGGGGAGAAGCTCGCACCCAGCCAGCACGGGGAGCGGTGATAACCGAGTGCTCGCGCAGGTGCTGGCAGAGAGCGGCGCTATCCATGCCTGCCTTGCGGAAACTCACGATCCCCCCGTTCGGTTCGCCCCATACCTCATAACCCCGCTCCCTCACGCCTCGAACGATTTGATCGGCAAGTCCGCGTACCGTCGAGGCGATCTTATCGATGCCAATGTCCAGCAGAAAGTCGATCGCGGCGCGCAGGCCGTAGCACCCGATGGTATTGAGCGTGCCGCACTCATACCGTCCGGCGTCCGGGCGCAGCGTCATGTCGCGACTGGCATAGTCATTGTATCCAGCCACGTTGGTCCACCCAAATTCTATGGGCTCGACTTGTTCTTGCAGTCGCCGGGATATATACAATACGCCGCAACCTTCAGGTCCCAGCAGCCATTTGTGGCCATCGGCCGCTAAGGCGTCAATGTGGGCCGCCTTAACGTCCACCGGGAAGGCGCCCAATCCCTGGATAGCATCCACCAGATAAACGACCCCGTGCCGGCGGCAGATTTCGCCGATCCCGGCTAAATCGGCCCGGAAGCCGCTCAGGAACTGCACGAAGCTGATGGCCAGCAGGCGCGCCCCTCGTGCAGCTTGATCAATGCGTTCGAGGGGCGCGGTTGGCGCGAGCCATTCGATCCTAACGCCTTTCGATTCAAGACGCCGCCACGGATATTGGTTGGCCGGGAACTCTCCTTCGAAAGCTACAACCTTATCGCCGGCATGCCAGTCGAGACCCATGGCTACTGTCGCGATGCCTTCCGAGGTGTTCTTGACGATGGCAATCTCCTCGGGGCTGCCGTTCACCAGCTTCGCCGCGCTGCCGCGAAGCCCTGCATAGCATTCGAGCCACTGGCTGTAATGGAACGATCCCCATTCCATAACGTCCTCTGCCAGCGCCTGCATCGCCTCAGCCGCCGGACGGCACAGCGGAGCCACCGCCGCGTGGTTTAAATAGATCAGGCGCCGGGTTACGGGCAAGAATTCGCGGTACATGAATTAAGAGGTGAATTGTGCACTTGACAAACCCTTGGGTTTGCGTCATACTCAATTCATGAGCAGTCTCCTAGCTCCACAATATCAGGATGAAGACGCAGCGCGTGAACATTTGGAGAGACTTCGCTGGCCCGATGGTCCGATTTGTCCGCACTGTGGCGCGGTGGGGGAAGCCTACAAGCTGGAACCGAAACCCAAGGGCAAGACGCACGTCCGCAAGGGCGTCTATAAATGCGCGGGATGCCGCCAGCAGTTCACCGTGACCGTGGACACGATCTTTGAGGATTCTAAAATTCCGCTGCATAAGTGGCTGCTGGCGATCCATCTGATGTGCTCATCTAAGAAGGGAATCTCTGCTCATCAACTTTGGCGCAATCTGTGGGACGTAGACCCGGAGACAGGCAAGCAGCGAGGAAGCTATCGCACCGCATGGTTCATGGCGCATCGTATCCGCTGGGCGTTCGGGCAAGATCCATTAAGCAAAATGAACGGTATCGTTGAGATCGACGAAACCTTTGTAGGCGGCAAGAAACGGCTGATCGGATTCCGCAATGCCCAGAGCAAGCCGAATCGCATGGGTATCAATCTTAGGCAAGACAAAGCTCCGGTGATTTCGGTTCTACAGCGCGATGGCGATGTCAGATCCTTCCACGTTGAACGCGTGACCGGAGAAAACATCCGGCCAGTGTTGGCTGAGATGGTAGACCGCGACGCGCATATCATGACCGATTCCGCGAACCGCATGAAGCTATCCAAATACGGCTGGAAGCACAGCGCCGTGGACCACAGCAAGCACGAATACGCGCGCCATGAAGACGGCCTGACGATCACCACGAACACCGTGGAGGGATATTTCTCGATTCTCAAGAGAGGCTTGAATGGAATCTATCACCACGTCAGTAAACAATATCTGGATCAGTATTTGCGCGAGTTCGACTATCGCTACAACGTCCGCAAGATGGACGACGGGGCGCGATTTGTTATGGCTCTTAAAAAGACGGGAGGGAAACGACTGACGCTGAGGGAACCAAAGGGCAAAATGAATCTAGGCAGTTAGGCTGTCGAAAAGGGAGTGCCCAAGGCTGAAAACGCCACCGAAGCTGAGAGCGGCTTAATCGTTGTGATGGAATTTAATTCAGGCGGAACAATAGACACATCTAGCAGTTGAGATATGCTATTGAATCTTTGTGGTACGATGGACAACAGCGGTTCCATAGTGTTGACGGTCGTCGCCGTCTTTATGCATTCTACTAAAGACACTTTCGCCACGAATAAATATTACACCGGACAACGGCGCTGCGTCAAGGCCAAA
>JANXXV010000052.1 GCA_025350445.1 Bryobacteraceae bacterium
GGGTACCTTCAACACCTGCCGCGGCGGCTATGAGTTTCTACGCAAACCAGGGGCATCTATCATTAGTATCTCGGCCACCCATGCCTTTACTCCCATTCCGCTCCAGGCGCATGTTTGCGCCGGAAAGGCAGGGATAGACATCCTATCCAAGGTGCTGGCCGTCGAATGGGGGCCCGCCGGCGTTCGCGTAAACGTTATTACCCCCGGCCCCGTTGACGATACGGAAGGAATGCGCCGCCTCGCCCCAACTGAGGAAGCCCGCGCCAAGGTATCGGCCGGAGTGCCCCTTCGCCGCTTTGCGTCCAAGGATGAAATCGCCAACCTCGCTCTCTTCCTGTCCTCCGATGCCGCCGCATACATCACCGGATCCATCGTCGTGTGCGACGGTGGTCAAAGTCTTTCCGGTAATTCGCTCGGCCTGGAATGAGCACACCGGCCCGTTCCGCCGCCAGCCTGGTCCGCCAGCTTGGCGTCACCTCGGCTACTGCGTTGGTGGTTTCGAATATGGTCGGCACCGGCACTTTCACCGCCGGCGGTCTGCTTGCCGGACAGCTTGGGAATGCGAAGTACATCCTGCTGGTCTGGATCATCGGCGCGGTCTGCGCCCTGGCCGGTTCGTTCTGCTATTCCGAACTTGGCATCAACTTCCCAAGCTCTGGCGGTGAGTATGTATACCTGACTCGCGCCTATGGACCCACCTGGGGCTTCATGACCGGATGGGTCTCGTTCTTCGCCGGTTTCTCAGCCCCTATCGCCGCCGCCGCAATCGCCTTCGCCGGATACATTGGCTACTTCATGCCGGTGGTCAAGCAGAATCCACGGATCACCGCGTCTCTGCTGATCGCGGTTTTCACCGTTATCAATTGCCTCGGGCTCAAGCGCGTCTCAAGTATTCAGAACATCCTTACGGGCACAAACATCGCGGTGATTGTGGCCTTCATCTTCGCCGGTTTCATTAGCGGAAACGGAAGCTGGAGCCACTTTTCCCAATCGGCCAGCCGCACGACTAACACTCCGCTCCCGGAACAATTTGTCGTCAGTCTGTTCTTCATCTATGTCAGCTACAGCGGGTGGAATGCGGCTACCTATATTGCGGAAGAACTGAAGCAACCTGCGCGCACGCTTCCCCTGGCGCTCACGCTGGGTACGGCAATCGTAGCCGCACTCTATCTCGGGCTGAACGCCGTCTTCATTTACGCCACGCCTCTCGAAGAGATGAAAGGAGTGCTTACCGTCGGCTCGGTAGCCGCCAGCAATCTTTTCGGACCGGGAATCGGATCTATCTTCAGCGGGCTGATGGCTCTCTCGCTCGCCTCCACCGTGAGTGCCATGGTCACCATCGGTCCGCGCCTCTATTACGCCATGGCCAGGAACGGAGCATTCTTCGCGATGGCGGCTAAAGTGGACGAGCGCCGGCACACGCCGGTGGTAGCCATCCTTTGCCAGGGCGTTTGCGCCATGCTGATGACGCTCACGCCGTTTCCGGAGCTATTTCTATACATCGGATTCACGCTCAACTTCTTCGCCGTAATGTCGGTGGCGTCTATTTTCATTTTCCGCCGCCGCCCCGATTGGCAGAAGCTGCGGGTTGTGAGCTTCGCGTTCCCGCTGGTGCCGGCCATCTTTCTGCTGGTAGGAATAGGCATCACCATTTACGGCATCACCATTCAGCCCGCCGTTTCGTTCGCCGCGGTAGCCACCGTCGCCACTGGCGCCGCCGTCTATCAACTCCGGTCGAGGCAATATGCCCGGGCCTGAAACGCTCGGCCGCCAATTCTACGCAAGACCTACCGTTGCAGTAGCCACCGATTTGTTAGGAAAGCTTCTGGTACACGGCGACACCGCGGGCATCATTGTCGAGACTGAAGCCTATCCGGGAGGCGACGATCTGGCTTCCCATGCGGCCCGCGGCATCACGGACCGCACCCGTGTCATCTTCGGCCCCCCGGGCCACGCCTACGTCTATCTCATTTATGGCGTCTACCAATGCCTGAACATCGTCGCTGAACCCGACGGCCAACCGGGATGTGTGCTCATTCGCGCCATCGAACCCACCAGCGGGATTGAGATCATGAAGCGGCGGCGGCCCGCGGCAAAGCGCACGGAATGGTTGACCAACGGACCCGGCAAACTGACGCTCGCACTGGGCATCACCCGGGATCACTACGGCGTTGATGTCACCACTGGGCCGCTGCTGGTGCAACGCCAGCCCGCGCCACCCCGCTTTGACATCGAGACCACGCCGCGAATCGGCATCACCCATTGCGCCGACAGGCCTCTCCGCTTCCTCATCAAGGACAATCCGTTTGTCAGCCGGGGCTGATCTGTTACCTTCAAATTTATGCTCAAATCGACCATCTTCCGCGAATACGATATCCGCGGCGTAGCCGACATCGACCTGCTCAGCCCCGACATCGAAGTGCTGGGCAGGGCCATCGGCACCTACTTCATTCGCAGGGCGGGCACCAATGTAAATCTCGGCCGCGACTGCCGCCTCAGTTCAGACCGCTTGCACGCCGCGTTGCTCAAGGGGCTGCAATCGGCCGGCTGCCACGTCACCGATGTGGGCGTGATCCCGACTCCACTGCTGTACTTCTCCGCGTTCCATCTCAAG
>JANXXV010000071.1 GCA_025350445.1 Bryobacteraceae bacterium
GCATCGGCTGCCAGTACTGCACCTGGAATTGCCAATACGGAGTTCCGCAATACAACCCCGAGCGCGGCGTAGTCGGCAAGTGCGACATGTGTTACGGGCGTCTCTCGGAAGGCCGCGAACCGGCCTGTGTCAATGCCTGCCCGGAACAGGCCATCCAGATTGAAGTCGTCGAAGTGGCCGCCTGGAAGACGGACTTCGTGCAACTCGGAAACGCTCCCGGAATGCCGGTCGCGGACCGTACCGTCTCCACCACCCGCATCACTTTACCCGACAACCTGCCCACTGAGATTCGGAAAGCCGACTACGCCCGCGTGCGCCCTGAGCATTCGCACATGCCGCTGGTGATCATGACTGTTTTGACCCAGCTCTCGGTCGGCGCCTTTGTCTCAGTCTGGTTGATGGCGTTGCTTGGCAAGACCGCGCTGCTTGGACTCGGCGCCGCGGCAGCCTTCGGAGTAGCAAACCTGGCGCTCGCCGCGTCCACGCTTCACCTTGGACGCCCTATCCACGCCTACCGCGCGCTCAAGATGTGGAAACGATCCTGGCTCAGCCGCGAAGTCCTGTTGTTCACGCTCTTCGCCGGAGCGGCGTCGGCCTACGCCGCTGCGCTCTGGTTCGGACTCCCCGGCACCGCGATTCTCGGGGGCGTCACAGGACTGCTCGGCATCGCGGGAATCACCGCCAGCGCTTATATCTATCTGGTTCCGGCACGGCCTTCCTGGAACAGCAAACACACACTGGCCGAGTTCCTGCTGGCGGCAGGCATCCTCGGCCCGCTGTTCCTCGCCGCCTTCACGCCCGATGACGGACCGCTGCTGATGGCCGCGGTGACCGCCGCCGGCGCGCAGCTTCTGAACCAGGGCGCGAAGTTTCTCTGGCTCACAAGGTCCGACGAATTCGAATTGAAGGCCTCGTCGCGATTGCTCTCGAACGACCTGGAAAAACTCTTCATTCTGCGGTTCGCTTTGTTGGTCGCCGGTGGAATGGTTCTTCCGTCTCTCGGTTACGCGATCCCCGGCCTGATTCTAGCGCTCGCAGGGGAACTACTCGGCCGGTATCTCTTCTTCGTCAGCGTCGTGCCCAAAAACATGGCGGCTTCGTTTTTCTCCGGGAGGGCTGCATGAACATCAAAAGGATTCTAGGCATCGATACGCTGCAGGAGAAGTACGCATACGCCACCGACCCGCGCTTCGGCTACACGTCGTCGGAGAAGATTCCCGATAGCTGGGTTCCCACAACCTGCGGCTACTGCTCGGTTGGCTGCGGCATGCTGATCGGCGTCAAGGACGGCCGGGCCATCACCGTGCGCGGCGACGTGGATCACCCGGTGAACCTGGGCAAGCTCTGCCCGAAGGGACTTGCCGAACATTACATGATCGAGGCCGACACCCGCGCCAAATACCCCATGCTCCGCCGGAACGGCAAGCTCGGCCGCGTCAGTTGGGACACCGCACTTTCCACCATGGTGGAGAAGTTCAGCGCCGTTCAAGCGAAGTACGGCAAGGACGCGCTCGGCATCATCGGCACCGGCCAGTTGGTAACCGAGGAATTCTACACGCTCGGCAAGCTGGCGCAGATTGGCTTCGGCACTAAGAACTATTGCGGCAACACCACTCTCTGCATGGCCAGCGCCGTTGCCGGATACAAGCGCACGTTCGGCGGAGACGGACCTCCCGGCGCCTACGAGGATCTGGAGAAGGCCGACGTCATACTGCTGATCGGCGCCAACATCGCCGACAACCATCCCATCCTCTGCCGGCGCCTGGAAAAGAACACCCGCAAGACGCTGATTGTCGCCGACCCGCGTGTTACCAAGACCGCGATGATGGCCGACGTCTTTCTACCTGTGAAGCCACGCTCCGACATCGCGCTGGTGAACGGCATGATGCACATCCTGATCCGCGCCGGCCTGATCGATCACGATTACATTGCCAGACACACCACCGGTTTCGAAGAGTTGAAGGCGTCCCTCGACAAGTACACGCCGGAGCATGTGTCACTACTCACCGGCCTGAGCCAGGAGCTGATTTATAAGACGGCACTGCTCTATGGCCGTGCGAAGGCCGCATTTATCGGTTGGACGATGGGCGTGAACCACTCCACGCAAGGTGCGGAAACCGTAAACGCGATCAACAATCTGGCACTTATCACCGGCAACATCGGGCGGGAAGGTGCGTCGCCGTTCAGCATCACCGGACAGTGCAATGCGATGGGCACCCGCGAAACCGGTTGCACCTCCGGACTGCCCGGCTACCGCAAATTCGAAAGCCCGGAAGACCGGCAGCAGATCGCGACCTTTTGGAATGTGGACGTCTCGCGAATCCCCACTTCACGTGGTCTGGCTTACCCGGACATCATCGAGGGCGCGGTCGGCAAGAAGATCCGCGCGCTGTGGATCATCGCAACCAACCCCGTGGTCTCCTATCCGAACTTCGCCGTGTTGCAGCAGGCGTTTGAAAATTTGGAATTCCTCGTAGTCCAGGATGGCTTCTCGCCCACGCCCACAACCGAATACGCCCACCTGGTTCTACCCGCCGCCATCTGGGGAGAGAAAGAGGGCACCTACACCAATTCCGAACGCCGCGTGAGCAAGGTGAACAAAGCCGTGGAACCTCCGGGCGAAGCGAAGTCGGACTTCGACATCTTCCTCGACATCGCCGAAAAGCTCGGCTGCAAAGACCATCTCTATCCGAAATGGACCGCACCACGCGATGCCTTCGACGAATGGCGGCGCGTATCGAAAGGCCGCCCCTGCGACTACTCGGGCATGACCTACGAACTTCTCGAAGAACACGGCGGCTTGCAGTGGCCGTTTCCGGAAGGCGCTGTGCCATCGGTCACGCGCATGTACGAAGATGGCAAATTCCAGACGGCGGACGGTAAGGCGAAACTGCTTCCCATCGAATGGCAACCGTTTCCCGATCAACCGGTGAAAGACTTTCCGTTCGTCTTCAATACCGGCCGCACGGTGGAACACTGGCACACGCGGACCAAGACGGGCAAAGTGCCGATCCTCGAAGGCATGTCTCCGCGGGCCTGGCTGGAAATGAATCCTCGTGATGCGAAGAAGCTGGAACTGAAGCCGCACGACAAAGTGGACATTGTCTCAAAGCGAAGCCGTGTGAGTGGCGTGGAACTGCGCATCACTGAGATTGTGGCGCCCGGTCAGGTCTTCATGCCTTTCCACTTCGCTGAAACGAATTCGAATCTGATTACGCAAAGCGCGTTCGATCCGATTTCGCGCGAACCCAATTACAAACAGTGCGCGGTACGGGTTGAGAAAACGGGAGCGACTCTATGAAGCAGTTGGTTGTCATCGGAAACGGCATGGCCGGCGTGGCCTGCATCGAACAGATCCTGAAGCACGGGCCGAAGTTCGAGATCACCGTGTTCGGCGACGAGACGCACGTCAATTACAATCGCATTCTTCTCTCCTCGGTACTCGCGGGCGAGAAGGACATGGACGACATCACGCTCAACGGCCTCGACTGGTATCAGCGGAATGGCATCGGCTTGCAGTTGGGAGTCCGTATCGTCGATATCGACCCGGATGGCATGACCGTCACCGGCGACGACGGATCCATCACTCCTTACGACAAGCTGCTGATCGCCACCGGCAGCAGCGCCTTTATCCCGAAGATTCCCGGCGTTGATAAGAAGAACGTCTTCACGTTCCGCAGTCTCGACGACACCAAAGGTCTAATTGAGCGCTCGCGGCCTGGCATGAAGGCCACCGTGATCGGCGGCGGTCTTCTCGGTCTGGAAGCGGCCCGGGGATTGCAGGTGCAGGGTTGCGATGTAACAGTTGTGCACCTCATGAGTACGCTGATGGACAAACAGCTCGATACAACCGGCGGGGCGTACGTCAAGAGCAAAATGGAACGCCTCGGGGTACGCGTGATGTGCGGTAAATCCACTCGCGCGCTGCTCGGTAACGGCAAGGTGGAAGGGCTGGAATTCATAGACGGCGAAACCATTGACGCAGACCTGGTCGTCATCGCCGCCGGCATCCGCCCGAACGTCGATCTGGGCCGCAAAGCGGGACTGGAGATCAATCGCGGCATCGTCGTCAACGATCATATGGAGACGTCGCACCCGGACATCTTTGCAGTTGGCGAGTGCGTGGAGCATCGCGGAACCACCTACGGGCTGGTTGCGCCGCTCTACGAGCAGGGCAAGATTCTGGCGGCGACAATCACAGGCAACAAGGGCCCGACTTACGAGGGCACGGTGCAGGCGGCGAAGCTGAAGGTGGCGGGTGTGGATGTCTTCTCCGCCGGAGACTATGACGAGCACTCGATTCCCGGCACCGAAGTGGTGCGCTACGAGGACCCGGCGCTCGGCATCTACAAAAAGCTGACCTTGCGGGAGGGCAAGCTGGCGGGCGTGATCCTGGTGGGCGATATTTCCGACAGCGGCCGCTACATGGAATGGCTGCGCGCGCGAACGGACCTGACGGTGATGCGCCGCAGCCTGCTGTTCCCCGAGCCGGTAGTTGCGGCCGGCGACCCCGGTGTCGGCGTTGCCGAAATGGCCGACGGCGAGACGGTTTGCGGATGCCTCGGAGTTACCAAAGGCGCCATCATCTCGGCGATTCATGAGAACGGCATCAATACGTTTGCAAGGTTGAAGGAATATACCCGCGCTTCCACCGGTTGCGGCAGTTGCGCCGGGATGTGCCAGTCCCTGCTGAAGGCCGTGGCGCCGGAGTTTGAGGAAGAGACGAAGAAAGTGCTGTGCGGTTGCCTGCCGTTTTCGCAGGAGCAACTCCGCGAAATTGCCAAGACCCAGCGGCTCAAATCGGTCCAGGACATTCTGGATATCTATGGCAACGGGATTGGCTGCGAGGTCTGCAAGCCGGCCCTCAGCTATATGGTGGACGTGATCTGGTGCGGCGATCACGAAGAGGATCGCTCGGCGCGATTCATCAACGACCGGGTTCACGCCAATATTCAGAAGGACGGAACATTCTCAGTGATTCCGCGCATTCGCGGTGGCATCACTTCAGCGGCGGAACTGCGCAAGATCGCGGATGTGGCCGACAAGTACAACGTCCCGATGGTGAAGATCACCGGCAGCCAGCGCATCGATCTGCTTGGCGTGAAGAAGGCGGACCTGCCGAAAATGTGGGCGGACCTGGGAATGATTTCCGGACAAGCCTACACCAAGGGCGTGCGCATGGTGAAGACCTGCGTAGGCACAGACTACTGCCGCTTTGGAACGCAGGATTCGACGGCGGCGGGCATCGAACTCGAAGCGCGCCTGGAGAATTTGTTCACGCCTCACAAAGTAAAGATGGCCACCGTGGGTTGCCCGCGCAATTGCGCTGAGGCCACGGTGAAAGATATCGGCATGGTGGGCCAGGAAGGAAGCTGGCAGGTGGTGGTGGGCGGCGCCGCCGGCAAGAGCGTCCGTAAGGCCGATCTGCTGATCACCGCCGAGACGACGCCGGAGGCCATTGAAGCGTGCGAGCTGTTCTTTCAATACTACCGGGAGAACGGCAACTATCTGGAGCGAACTTACGATTTTGTGGAACGTATCGGGATCGAGAAGATTCGCAAGGAAACCGTTTACGCTCCCGAGCCGGTGCGTAAGAAACTGCTGGCCCGGTTAAGAAAGGCAAAGACTCTTTCCAAAGACGCATGGCTTGAGCGGGACACGCCGGTGAGCCCGACGCAGTTTGTACAAATTCAACCGATGGAGGCCGTGCTGGCATGAGCTGGATCAGGATCACGGAAATAGAAAACATCCCCGTGCGCGAGGGGCGCGCGGTGAAGATCGATCGGGACGAGATCGCCGTCTTCAATTTGGGAGACCGATTCGCCGCAATCGAGAATCGCTGCCCGCATAGCGGCGGTCCGCTGTGCGACGGCATTGTAAGCGGAGCCACGGTGATCTGCCCGCTGCACGGCTGGAAGGTGTGCCTGGATACCGGTGACATTCTGAAGCCGCAGGTTCCGGTTCGGGTGGAAGTCTATCCGGTTCGAATTGAAGATGGCATGCTTGAGGTGGATGTGCCCGAACGGCGCCCGATGGAAGATCGGCGCCGGGGGGTGGCGGCATGACGTTCAGTGGATTCCGCAAGGCTGGACACACGCCCACGCTGCTGGCATCGTTTCTCTACTTCGACGTCAGCTTCATGGTCTGGGTGATTCTGGGACCGCTGGGCCCGTTCATCGGCGATGCGCTGAAGCTCACCGCAACGCAGAAGGGATTTCTGATTGCACTGCCGCTGTTGGCCGGTTCGTTCTTCCGTCCCATCATGGGGTTGCTTGCCGACCGCATCGGCGGCCGCAAGACCGGGCTGATCGGGCTTGCACTCACGCTGATTCCGCTAATCGTGGGGTGGCAGTTTGCCACCACACTGACTCATTTTCACCTGATTGGATTAATGCTTGGCGTGGCGGGCGCCAGTTTCGCGGTGGCCCTGCCGTTGGCCAGCCGCTGGTATCCGCCGGAGTATCAGGGTATGGCGATGGGCATCGCGGGTGCCGGAAATTCGGGCACGTTGCTGGCTACGCTGTTTGCGCCGCGGCTCGCCACGGCGATGGGATTTCACGGCGTTTTTGCGATCGCGCTGATTCCGGTGTGCCTTGTAATGATTGCGTTCGCGCTGTTGGCAAAGGACAGTCCAAAACACGTGAAAGTAAGTGGCTGGAGCGACTACGCCGAAGTGCTTCGCGAGAAAGACACCGGCTGGTTCTGCATGATGTACTGCATGACTTTTGGAAGCTTTGTCGGGCTGGCGAGTTTCCTCACCGTCTTTTTTCATGACCAGTATGGACTGGCGAAAGTGGCGGCCGGCGATTTCACCACGTTCGCGGTGCTGGCGGGCAGTTTCTTGCGCCCGGTCGGCGGCATGATCGCCGACCGAATCGGTGGATACAAGTTGCTGCTGGTCCTGCTGGCTGGTATCGGCGTGTGTCTGGGGGCAATCGGTTTGGTCCCGCCGGTGAACATGGCGTTGCTGTTGCTGGTGCTGGCGATGGGGATGCTCGGGATGGGCAACGGCGCCGTATTCCAGATGCTGCCGCAACGCTTCCCAACCCGCGTCGGAATTCTGACGGGCATCGTTGGCGCCGCGGGAGGAGTGGGTGGATTTCTCTTACCGTCGATGTTGGGCATGATCAAGGATCGAACCGGGCAGTATGGCTTCGGTTTTGTAATCTGCGCGGCGGCGATTTTCGCCGGCGGATTGACGCTGCTCTACCTGGGCCACGGGTGGCTGGAATCGTGGGGAGAGAGTCCAGCGGATCGCGCCGGCCTGTTCTCGTATCGGGGCTTCGGCAAATCCGAAACAGACGCTACCGATCTGGCAGCGTAGTAGTCTTCTCTAACAAGTAATCTTCGAACCCCGTTGCGTTCGAGCCGAACGGACTCGTCTCTCCGTATAACACCAGGCCGTAAAACACAACCGGGAGTAATGAAGATGATTAGAAGCGCAAAGGCCGCTTCCGGCGGCGCCAATCGAACTAGAAACTCGGCGGATTTGGCCGCCGGAAGCGAGTCCGTCTTGCGCGAGTTCCTCAAAAGAGCTGTATTTACCGCAGCGCTGGCTGGGCTACAAGTGTACGCGCAGCAGGCGGCGGTTCCCTCAAATAACTTTGTCCCATCGGATGAGCTGAATGGCCAGCTTCCGAAGTGGGTGCGTTTCAGCGGCGAATATCGCGGCCGGTTGGAAGGATTTACGGGCGGCGGGTTCAAACCCGATAATAGCGACCTCTATTTCCTGAACCGGTTCCGCATCAACATGAAGTTGCAACCCGCCTCCTGGTTGAAGTTCCAGTTCCAGGGGCAGGATTCGCGGGTCTGGGGCAAGAACCAGAATCCGGCCGCGCCTCCGTTTCAGGACACAATGGATCTGCGCATGGCGTTCGTCGAAGTAGGGGACAACGAAAAAGGAACCTACGGATTTCGCTTTGGCCGGCAGGAATTAAACTTCGGCGAACAGCGGCTGCTGGGAAGCCTCAACTGGACCAATACATCGCGGACGTTCGACGCCGTGCGCGGCACTCTGCGCTACAAGGGTTACCGTTTGGATGCCTTTGCGTCAACCGTTGTGAACGCGAAGGATGGCGAATTCAACGAACATACCGATGGCAACAATCTACACGGCCTGTACGGCGGAATCGAGAAACTGGTGCCGAATGCGGTGATTGAGCCCTATCTCTTCTGGCGGTTAACGCAACGCCTGACCACCGAAACAGGCACTCGGGGAAACTTGGATTTCAAGACGGCGGGAATTCGCTTTGTGGGCAAGCTGCCGATGGGTTTCGACTACGCCACAGAAATGGCCAAGCAAACCGGCGGCCTCGGCACTGACGACATCGGCGCGTGGGCCGGCCACTGGCGCCTGGGCTACACATTGCCCAAGCTGCGGTACAAACCAAGACTGGTGGCCGAATATAACTACGCTACCGGCGACAAGAATCCGAAAGATGGAAAACGCGGCACCTTCGATCCGCTGTACCCTACCGGTCACGACAAATACGGCCTGGCCGACCAGGTGGGCTGGAAGAACATTCATGATGTGCGGCTGGGCACGGAATTCAAGCCGCAGGCCAAGTGGCTGGTCTCCAGCTTCTTTCACGACTGGTGGCTTGCCAGCGCAACCGACGCGCTGTATTCCGCCAGTGGAGCGGTTGTAGCGCGTTCGGTGGCCGGTACGGCGGGTACACACGTCGGGGAAGAGATTGACGCGCAAGCCACGTATACCGTCAACAAACAATTGCAACTGGCGGGAGGCTTCGCGCATATCTTTCCGGGTCATTTTCTAAAAACCGCGACGCCCGGCAGGAGCTACAACTTCCCTTACCTGATGCTTGGGTACTCATTCTAAAGTTTTTTTTGAACCGGCTCGGATTGCATGACTGAGCCGCGCGCGCAAGCCGGTGGACATGCAACCAGGCGGACTCATTGCATTACACTAATGGCAAGGAGCCCTTCCGCATGACCCTGGCCGATACGATTACTTCCGAATTGGAACGTGAAGCTACCAGTACACGAAATCTTCTGCAACTGATTCCCAACGATAAACTCACCTGGAAACCGCACGAGACGTCGATGACTCTGGGGCTGCTGGCCAATCACATCGCAACCCTGCCGGGTGGAATCGCCCAGGTGGGAGCGCTGGATCATCTGGATTACGAGAATTTCACTCCACCGTCCCAACCGGAATCCACGGCAGCGGTTGTTGGCGCCTTCAATGACGGCGTGAAGCAGGCGGTCGGCATCATTGGCGGAATGAGCGACGCGGACTTGATGAAGAACTGGTCGTTGAACAAAGGAGGCAGCGCAGTTTTTTCCGTTTCCCGCGCGGGCCTTTTCCGGACAATTCTACTCAACCATCTTTATCACCATCGCGGCCAGCTGAGCGTGTATCTGCGGATGCTTGGGGTTCGCATGCCTTCCATTTACGGACCGAGTGCGGACGAGAACCCGTTCGGCTAAGTATTCGTGCCTCAATAAAGGAATTTTCTGAGATAGTCTGGTCGAACACGATGCCGCTACCCGCAGGCGAAAAGTCCGGACCGGCTTCGATAGGAGTACCGATGATCATCGTACGTAATTGCTTTGTTGCGAAGCCGGGCCACGCGAGCAAACTTGCCGTCCAACTAAAGGAATCGGCTGCCGCTGCCCAAATGCCCAAACATCGCGTGCTGACCGATCTCACAGGCGATTTTAACCGGGTCATCCTGGAATTTGAAGCGGAAAACATCCTTGAGTTCGAGGCGCGGATGAAGCAGTACGCAACCGACGAGGTGTTCCGAGAGAAGATGAAAGGCTACACGGATCTATGGGTCACCGGGAGCCGGCAGATTCTGCACATCGCCTGTCCGCCGGCCTTACGGCGCGGCTAGGCGCGCCGCCTCTCGGCGTTAACTCTGTCCCGCAGCGCTTTCATGTATCCGACAGTATACGAGTTGTTAGCCATTGGATAGCCACCGCCCGGGACGTGATCGGGAATCACGATTCCATCGAAGTTCACGTCCCGCAACGCCTTCATCACCTCATACATGTCCATGTAGCCGTTATCCACAAACGTCTCGCGAAATTTGGGTAACGGCGAACTCACATTGCGGAAATGTACTTTGAAGATCTTCTTCGCCCCGAAAGCGCGCACCGCCTCAACCGGATTTTTCCCGAACCCCTGTTTGCCCCCTTCGCCCCACGTTCCTACGCACAGGCACACACCAAAGTTTTCACTGCCGGCAATTTGGAATGCCCGCTCATAGGCTGCGTAGGTGCGGAACACGCGGGCCACGCATCCGAGCGATTCCACGGGCGGGTCATCCGGGTGCAACCCGATCCGCACATTATTCTTTTCCGCCACCGGAATTACCGCGCGAATGAATGTTGTAAAGGATTTCCAGATCTGATCTTCCCGATACTCCTTATCGAAAGAACAGGGCAGCTTCTTAGCGGCTTGCAGATCGAACTCGCGCGTATCGGCCTCGCCGCGCGTCTTGCCAACCGACGTCTGATAGAAGCCGGGCACAGGCTGGTTCTTGATGTTCGACATGTGTGCGTATGTCGTATAGCGGATCCCGGCACGGCCCAGATTTGTCAGATAGCTCTTGTACTGCTCGATCTTCTGTTCCACTCCAGGCAGGCTCAAAACCAAGGTTGGATCGCAGTGCAGGTCGAGAATGCCAAAATTGTAAACCTGAACACCATTAGCCTCGAGTCTCTTTCGGGTAGCGATCATCCACTCGGCTGAATTGTTCTCGATCGACGTCCAGACCGAAACGGCTTCCACTCCCTCGTGCCGCAGCATGGTTAAGTCATTTTCATTGGGACGGTCGGTGAAAAACGTTCCGAGTTTGATGCCGCTTGGCGTCTGAGTTTGCGCCGCGGCGAAGGAGAGTAAACCGGCGCCCGCCGCGGCCGCGCCCGCGCGGATGAAGTGGCGTCTATCCACTGTCATCGTTCGAACCTCTGCTTGAAAAAGTATCGTGACATCAGATTGATCCTCGGCAGCACTATATCTCATTTTCTCCAACAAGGAAATTGCCGAAAACACCATGGCGCAAATCTTGGAGTCCCGCCGGGCGCCCCACACAGCGAACACCCCCTGCTTTTTGCGCGAGAGGGCAACAAGCCAAGCGGCGGGATTCCGGTGACGATAGCCCGGTCTTAGAAATTCAACTTCAGGCCGAATTGAAGATCTCTCATACTGGTCGACGTCGAAGTGACTCTGCCGAAACTTGCGCTCGTGAAGGTCGGGTTCGGCATTCCCCAATTCGGGTGGTTCGGCGTGTTGAATGCCTCAAAGCGAAATTCCAGGCCTACGCGTTCCCATAAGTTGATTTTCTTGATCGACGAAAAGTCCCAATTGATCACGCCGGGACCGATCAAAGTATTTCGCCCGGAATTGCCGTAGAGACCAAAGGCCTGCAAGACATACGCTCCGGTATTAAAGAAACGCTGTGGATCCTGGCTGCCGCGTGGTAGCGCGGTCGGCTGCCCGGTGGCATCTACCCGATCGAACTGATGGCCGCTGTTACTCTGGTCTTTACCGGCGACAATATTAATCGGAAAACCCGTCTGCAACGTGACAATGGATCCCAACTGCCACCCTCCGGCAATTGTGTTTAGGGGGCCGGCGCGATGCAGCATCTTCTTCCCTTTACCGAACGGTAATTCGAACAACAACGAGGTAACGAAGCGGTGAGCCGTATTGAAACCGGAGAGTGCATGATCGCAGCTTTGGCACCATTCATCTTGCATGAACAGGGAGTCGCCGGGCGGAACACGAATGCCGCTTCCGGTATCCATCGACTTCGACCAGGTATAGCTGGTTAGATAGGTAAGCCCGCCACTGAAGCGCCGCTGGAGCTTCGCCGAGAATGAATTATAGTCCGCCTTCCCAAATCCGGACACCTGAAACACACGGCCAAATTCGGGCCAAGGCGCGCGGGATTGGACGCTTCCCGTGGGGCTTGGGTCCGGCGCGTTGAAATTATGAAACTGCTGCAGCCTTCGTGTCACCGAACCGAGATAGCCAATTTCCAAAACGGTGTCTCTTAATAATTCGCGCTGGACGTTAAACAAAAACTGCATCGTGTAGGGTGTGCGCCTTCGCGGGTCGTTCGCCAGCACGGACGGAGTGTTGACCTGAACTCCCTGGCTGAGGCCTGAGAAAGGCGCGGCCCACGTCAGGTTGGGAAAATCCGAACTGGCCTGCTCTGAGCGGAAACCAGCCAGGTTCCGCGCCGGGTCGAGAACGGGAGCCGACGTGTCTTGTGAATAGAAGAACCCCGCTCCGGTGCGGAATGTCCACCGTGAGCTTGGGCTAAACGCGACTCCGATGCGAGGCGCAAAGTTCCGGTAATCGGGGTAGACTCCAACGTCACCCAGGCGGCCGTCGCGAGCCACCTGGATCGCCGGATTGAATCGCAGGTTGACCCCTTGATAGAAATCGCCGCTGCCGATTCGCACCAGCACGGGATGACGGTTAAGATCCGCGACATTGGATTGCCTGTCCAGATGGGGGATATAGGCGTTGACCCACTTTTGCGATTTGTCGTACCACGGCGGCGAGAACTCATAGCGCACTCCCAGGGTCACTGTCAGGTTGGGCCGGACCTTCCAACTGTCGTCGGCGTAGTAGGCTTGGTCGGTTGCCCGGAACTGAGCGAATGCTTGCGAAACTCCGGCGCGGGAATTGCCAATATATCCCAGCATGTACTCCGCAAAGCCATATCCGGTTCCATTGGGGGCCGGCGGGTTTTGTGTAGCTGTCCCGAAGAAATCGAACTGACCCTGCCCGAACGTATAAGAACTGGCATTCCACCGCTCTCGTCTTGCTTCGCCGCCGATGCCAATCGAATGTTTACCGCGGACCCAATGCAGGTTGTCCACCCACTGGAAGGTCGCGGAGTAGCGCAAGGTGCCGCCTGGCGTTCCTCCAAAGCCGCTCAAGCCCGTGTAGGTAATCGCCGGAAGGCCCCAACCGCCAGGAGCCACTTTGGCGACTCCGGGAATATTCAGCTCGCTGGTGATATCCCGCACACCGGCCAGTTCTCCCACACCGTTATTGCTGAAGCGGCTGACTCCGAAGCGGAAGTCGTTAACCAGCGCCGGCGATACGGTTCGCGTGTTGGAGATCAATGCCTGCCACGGATCGTTGATCGTCTTTCCGCCGTTCAGGTACGTGCCCGGTTGTAAGCCCAGCTCACTTCCCCAACTATAGCGGCCGAACCAACTGGATTTGACGCTTTCGAAAAAATCGATACGTCCGTTGAACTGATCGCGGTCGATTTGCGAACTCCTGCCGGCTTGGAAATTCGCCGACAAAGCAAGGCCAGGCTGGCTCGGCTGCGGAAGGAAGTCCAGCAATTGGACCGAAGTTTTCGCCAGACGATCTTGTGGAATCCTGTTGCCCGGAAACGGCTGCGCCGTGATTGCCACTCCCTGCCGCACGCGACTCGCCGGATCGAAAATCGGCGCCTGTATCTGCGAGAAATCGCCATTGCGCATCGCAGTGGACGGAACGTCGCTGGTAAGCAGAAGCTGTTTGCGTTGCCGGAAGCCCTCGAAGTTTGTCATGAAGAACAAGCGATTTCGGCCGTCGTACAGCTTCGGAATCCAAATCGGCCCGCCAAACGTGAAGCCGTACTGGTTCCAGCGGAACGGGTCCTTGGGCGGACGGTTTTGGGTGAAGGCGTAGTTCTTCGCGTCAAGCGCCGAGTTGCGCAGAAATTCGAAGAGCGTACCGTGGTATTGATTGCCGCCCGGTTTTGTTGAGACGTTGATCTGGGCTACCTCGCGGCCGAACTCCGCCGGATAGACCCCCGTCTGTATCTTGAATTCCTGCAGCGCGTCGATTGAAGGGAGAAAAGCGTAGCTGTTGCCTTCCACATAAGTATTCTCCAGACCATCCAGCGTGTAGTGATTGAAAACCGGCCGCGCCCCGGCTATCGATACGCTGGAAAAGGTGCCGCGGTCTCCACTCGTTCCAACGTTGCTCGCGCCGAAACCGAACGTCACGTTGGGACTGAGCAAGACCAACGACAAAGCGTTCCTGCCATTTAACGGCAGGTCCAGGATGCGCTTGTTCTCTATTACCGTGCCGATGGTGGCTTCCTCGGTCGTGAGAAGCGGAGCCCCTCCGGTAATTTCGACCGTTTGCGTCATTTCACCTACCGCCAACGTAAAGTCGATCCGGGCCGTCTGTTGCACTTGCAGTTCAATATCGCGCCGGGTCATTACCTGGAATCCAGGCGTTGCCACTTTGATGTCATACATACCGGGTGTGAGCGATGGAAACGCGTAGACTCCGTCCTCGTTGCTGTTGGCCTCGCGGGCGACGCTCGTCGCCTGATTCGTCAAGGTCACGGTGGCTCTTATGACCACGGCGCCGGTGGAATCCCGAATCTCACCGGTAATTCCCCCGAAAGTCTGCCCTTTCAGTATTGAAGCTGATGAAAGAAAAAAACAAGAATCAAGATGATATGCCTCATATTCCCCTTTCAGTACTGTGACTTCACGCCCGGCGAGCGAGGCTTACTATATGCGAGCCGAGCAGAGGTGTCAAGGGGCCGCTTGAGTCATAATTCTTGTCATTGTGCGGGGCTCACTAATAAACAATCACCGGCCTTCTGGCTTCGCCCGGAACCAGCCGCACCGGAAACTTGCCTGCCGAACAGGGCGGAAGCGGTCTCTCGGAATAGAAATTCAGCCCGTAAATCCAGTTGCGGCTGATATCTTCTACGCACGTTTCAAATTGCCGGTGCTCAATTTTCCGCCAAACATATCGCGCCGAATAAGTGGATTCCAGCCGCGGGTATACCCATGTCTTAAAGAACACCACGCCCAGCAGCAACGCCATGCCCAGCAGCGTAATCGCGAAGCGCCGGCGGCCGGCGTCTTCCAGTTTGTTTACCCCGGCCGCGACCACGATCACCAGCGGGATCCAGTAAAACGAGTAGGTCAACTTAACGCCCCGGAGCCCCACTAGCAGGGCTCTCGGCAAGATTTCGCCCACCACGGGAATGAAGACCAATAGCAGCGCCACCGCCATCAGGTAGATTCGCGCGTTTTTCATTTGCGCCAGCCGGATGCCCATCAACACCGCAATCGCCGGCAGGATAGGAAGCATGTAGCCGGGCAGTTTGTTCGGCGGAAACGAAAAGAACACAAACCCCAGCGCGGCCCACATAAGCAAAAACAATTGCCGGGAATCGGTGATGATTTCGCGGCGGAAAATCGGGATCAGCAGCGGCGTCCACGGAAACAGTGCGCCCAGCAGCACCGGCGCGTAATACCAGAATGGCTGCCCGTGGGCCAACGCGTCCGATGTGAATCGCGCAAAGTGCTGTTTCAGGATCAAGTCCTGCCAGAACGGCGGTCCGTTGCGCATCGTACACAGCACGTACCAGGGCGCGGCCACGGCTACGCACGCGGCGCCAATGGTCAGCAACTCGCGGAAACGCCGTTTCCACAACAGTGGCGCGGCCAGCACCAGAGGCACCAATGCTTTGGCCAACACGGCGAGCCCGAGACACACTCCGGCAAACGCCGCGCGCCGCACGCCGGGACGCAGACAAAGCAGCATGGCCGCCGAAAAAGTGGCAGCCAACGGTAAATCGGGAACGCAAATCTGGCCGTAAGCCAGCCAGCCCGCGCACGTGGCCAGAATTACCGACGAATAGGCAGCGGTGTCCTCGCCGAATTCCGACCGCACGATCCAGAAGAAGAAAACGAGGAACGCGGCGCTCAGCGCGGCCACTGGAACGCGCGGCGCCAGATCGTCGTCAAAGCCCGCCTGATACGCCGCGGCCGTCATCCAGTAGAGTAGCGCCGGTTTCTCAAACCAGGCTTCGCCGTCCAGGCGCGGCGTCACCCAATCGCCCGAACGCGCCATTTCCCGGCCGATCGATGCGTAGCGTGGTTCATCCGGCCCCAGCAAGCCCACGTGGTCGATACCAAAGAAGTACAGCAGAAACAAAGCGGGGATGGCCCAGGCATACTTCCGAAGAGGGTGAGACACGTATCAAGTATAATGGCCGAAATGGATAGGTTCAGGCTTTTTGCGTCGCTTTTGATGGCCGGTTCTGTAATTACCGTGCCCGCGATTGCCGCGCCAATCGAGTGCGCTTGCGATGTTGCTAGCCCTCCGTCCATGGCGGCTCGGCAATGCGGATTATGCAATGCAGCGGAAGCGCAACCGGCGGATGCAAAGATTTTCTTCCTGAAGGACACAAATCTAAGGAAACCGAATCGCTGGCTCGCGCTGCCCCGCGCCCACGCCGCCGGCAAACACGAACTGCATGACATGATCAACGCCGACAGAACCGCGCTCTGGACGGCGGCTATTGGCAAAGCGAAGGAACTGTGGGGAACGGAGTGGGGAGTCGCCTACAACGGCGTCCAAGTGCGCACCCAGGGCCATGCGCATATCCACATCGGGAAATTACTGAAAGGCGTTGAGGAGGGGAAATTCGTCGTGATCTCGAAGCCGTCGCAGATCCCTTCCCGCTCCGGCGAAGGACTTTGGATACACCCCAGCGGTATCCGGATGCACGTCCACGTTGGAGAACAGACGACAGAGACGGTGCTGCTTCGATAAACTACAAACAACATCTAGGACAACAGCCATGGAACTACTTGAAATCGCCAAACTACCAACGGCGGAAAATTCCGCCATCCATCTGCACCCCCGCGACAATATCGCGGTTGCCCGTGTGCCTCTGTCTCCAGGCATGAAGTTGAAATTCGCCGATGGTACGGAAATCGTAGCTCTCGACTACGTCCCGGCGGGCCACAAGATCGCCGTGCGCAAGATCGGCCCCAACGAGAACGTGGTTCGCTACGGACAGTTGATGGGGCGCGCCAAGACCGCGATCGAGCCCGGCAACCATGTTCACGTCCACAACGTGGGGTTTGAGGAACTGTCGTTCGCCTATGAGTTCCCCACCGCTGAAGTACCGTGGCCGAAGCTGCCTGCTTCCATTCCCACCTTCCTCGGTTTTCAACGCGAAGACGGGCGCGCGGGTACGCGGAACTACATCGCCGTAGTCGCTGCCAGCAATTGCGCCGCCCATACCGCGGAACTGATCGCCGCCAGTTTCGAAGATGATACGCTTCCCGAGAGTGTCGACGGCATCATCGCGTTCCCGCACGGAGAAGGTTGCGGCATGGCCATTGGACCCGATACCGACCAACTGCGCCGGACGCTGGGAGGAGTGCTGAATCATCCGAATGTTTCAAGTGCGATCATCCTCGGCCTGGGATGCGAAGTGAATCAGATTGACCACTATCTTGGACCCAATGCACCGCGCTCCGGACGGCTGAAAGGGATGACACTGCAGGGCAGCGGCGGAACGCGCGGCACCGTTGAAGCGGCGCGCGCGGAGATTAAGAAGATGATCGAACTTGCGGCGGAAGAACGGCGCACGCCCATCTCCGCATCGAAAATTGTGCTGGGGTTGAATTGCGGTGGGTCCGATTCGTTCTCCGGCATCACCGCCAATCCCGCGCTGGGTGTGTGTTCCGATATGCTCGCGGAAATCGGGGCAACTTCGGTGCTTGCGGAGACTACGGAAATATTCGGGGCCGAGCACCTGCTCGTCAAGCGCTCGCGGAACAGGCAGGTGGCTGAGCGGCTGCTCAGTTTCGTTGCCGGATACAAGAAGTACCTTCGGCAGTTCGGCGGCAGTTTCGACGACAATCCTTCGCCGGGAAACAAGGAAGGGGGGTTGACCAACATCCTGGAGAAGTCTCTGGGCGCGGTGGCCAAAGCCGGCACCTCCACGCTGACGGACGCAGTGGATTATGCCGAGCGCATCTCGACGCCGGGGTTCGTCTTTATGAACACTCCGGGTTACGATCCGCCGTCGCTGACGGGCCTGGCCGCGGGCGGTTGCAACCTGATCGCGTTTACCACCGGACGCGGCAGCGCCATTGGATTCCCGAACGTGCCGGTGATTAAAATCGCCAGCAACAGCGTGATGTATCGCCGCATGTCGGACAACATGGACATCAACGCGGGCCGGATTGCGGACGGCGAGGCGACGGTTCCCGAGATCGGCCGCGAGATCTTCGACTTCATATTGAAAGTAGCTTCCGGGCAGCGTACATGCGCGGAGCGGCTGGGGCATAAGGAGTTCGTTCCCTGGAAGATTGGGCCAACTTTGTAATGAACAAAACGAATCCGCTGGGCTTCCTTACCGAACAACTGGACTCGTGGCGGGAGGCTGGAACCTTTCAACGGCTGCGGGATCTGCAGTCGGCCTGCGCGCCGATTTCGCGCTTCGACGGGCGGGATGTAATCAACCTCGCCTCAAATAACTATCTTGGCTTGACCACGCATCCCAAGCTGATAGAGGCGGCCATTGAGGCGACGCGGAAATACGGCGCCGGGTCGGGCGCGGTACGGACCATCTCCGGCACCATGGACTTGCACCTGCAACTGGAGCGCAAGATTGCCGCATTCAAGAATGTGGAAGCGTGCGTCGTGTTTCAGTCTGGATTCGCGGCCAATGCGGGTACGGTGTCGGCCATCCTGACTCCGGAAGATCATATCATTTCCGATGCGCTGAACCACGCCAGCATCATTGATGGCTGCCGGCTGTCCAGGGCGAAGATCCACGTCTTCCCTCATCGCGATGTGGAGACGGCGGAGGCGAAACTGGCGGCGCTGGACGGTGTTCCCGGGCACAAATTGCTGATCACCGACGGCGTATTTTCCATGGAAGGAGATATTGGCCCGCTACCCGCGCTGGTGGAATTAGCGGAGAAATACGGCGCGATTATGATGGTGGACGACGCCCATTCGTCTGGAGTTCTAGGCCGCGCCGGGCGCGGTACGGTGGATCACTTCGGGCTCGATGGGCGCGTCCACATTCAGGTGGGGACGCTGTCGAAGGCGATCGGTGTTTTGGGCGGCTATGTGTGCGGCAGCCGCGATCTGATCGATTTTCTTTACCACCGCGCGCGGCCGTTTCTGTTTTCTACTTCGCACCCGCCGTCGGTGGCGGCGTCCTGTATCGCGGCGTTCGACATTCTGGAAGACGAACCCGAACGCATGCAGAACTTGTGGAAGAACACCGAGTATTTTCGTGCGGCGCTGAAGGGTGCCGGCTTCGACACCGGGATGAGCGAAACGCCGATCATTCCCATTATGGTGGGCCAGGCAAAGACGGCGTTCGCGTTCTCACGGGCGCTGTTTGAGGAAGGGCTGCTGGCCACCGGAATCGGCTTCCCGACGGTGCCCGAAGGGAAGGCTCGAATCCGCACTATTGTCACTGCAACGCACACCAGAGAACAGTTGGATCAGGCCACCGGGATCCTTAGCCGCGTCGCCCGGTCCGTGTTGCACTAGTCCCGGACGACGCCCGGCATCCCGTGGGAGTGAGCAGGCTCGGGCCGCGGGCGTGGGCACCCGCCCGGCACCTGCCCTGCGGCGAGCCATTTGAAGCTATTGTGTAAGTAGTTGCTAAAGAATCGGTTACCTTTTGCCGATGGACCACTCATGGACGGGTCTGCCTTGTCATCCCGGCGCGACTTTCTGCGGCAAACGCAGAATGCCGATGGCGGTTGGGGATACTTTCCCGGCAAGCGATCCTGGCTGGAGCCGACGCTCTACGCGACCCTTGCTTTACATGGAGATACAGCGTCCGCGAAGAGTTTTGGGCTGATTCAATCCTGGGCGTTGCCGGACGGAGGTTGGCGAATGTCGGCGGATGTTCCCGAGGCGAATTGGACTTCGGCGCTTTGCCTTACGGTTTACATCGCCCGCAGCATCCGCGATAAGGCGTTCGACCGGGGGCTGGCGCGCGTGCTGCGCACGGTGGGAGCCGAGGGCAGTTTTCTGATGGAGATCACGCAGCACATTAACCCGGCGATGGTGGAATTCGACAATCGTGTCCAGGGTTGGCCGTGGAGGCCCAATAATGGGTCCTGGGTAGAGCCAACGGTCCACTCCATGGTCGCGCTTAAACATGTAGTGCGGCTTTCGGGGGAGTCGGCCAATTTTTTGAGTATAAGGGCCCGCACCGGTGCCGCGGAGCGAATGCTGATGAATCGGCGGTGTGACGACGGTGGCTGGAATTACGGAAACAGCCGGGTTTGGAGCAGAGTGCTGCCATCTTATCCTGAAACTACCGGAATCGCGCTGCTGGGGCTGCAAAACAGGCCTGCGGCGGAACTGAAACCGAGTCTTGGCATCGCCGAAAAATACTGGCGGGAAACGCAATCGCCACTGGCGAAGGCGTGGTTGAGCATCGCGCTAAGAAATTTCGGTATCGCCGTTCCGAATCCCGCTGAACCCGCCGCGGCTAAGCCTTCTCAGGACGTTCTGCTGGCGGCACTGCAATGCCTGAGTGAACCGGACGGCGAACACAAGTTTCTGAAGACAGACGACATCCCATCATGATGAAACGGCGCGACTTGATCCCGGTGGCGGCCATTGGTGCGGTGGGGCTTTACGCGGCCACCCGCCAGGAGAAACGCCGCGTGTTACCGGCACAGCCGTCGGCGGTGGCGGTGTTGAAGGCGGCCACCTATGAAGCCGACCTCACCGGGCAGATGGCGCGCGGGATTGCAGAGTGTGGTCTCGACGTACGAGGCAAGCGGGTATTGCTGAAGCCCAATCTGGTGGAGTTCGACGCGGCCACCTGCATCAATACCGACGCGCGGGTGGTGGCCGCGGCGGTTGAAGTGTTTGAGCGCATGGGAGCGGCCGAAGTGCTGATTGGCGAAGGGCCAGGCCATCGGCGCGACACCTGGGATCTGGCCGAGCAGGCCGGATATCGTTCGATTATCCCCAATTTCGACCGCAGATTCACCGACCTGAACCGCGACGACGTGGCACTTGTGAAGTCGTTTATCGATTCCGATGACATGTATTTTCCCACTGCCGTGCTGCGTGCCGACCTTATCGTTTCGCTGGCAAAGATGAAGACTCACCACTGGGCCGGGGCGACACTGTCGATGAAGAACTTCTTCGGAATCGTCCCTGGGAACGTCTATGGCTGGCCGAAGAATCAGCTTCATTTTTACGGTATCAACGAATCCATCATCGCCTTGCACCGCATTTTCGGCCCCAAATCCTTCGCCGTCGTAGACGGAATAGTCGGCATGGAGGGTAACGGCCCCATTCAGGGTTCTCCTAAACCGGTCGGGGTGCTGGTGATGGGTAGCGATCTGGTTGCGGTAGATTCCACCTGTTGCCGGATTATGGGTCTAAAACCTGAGAAACTTAGTTATTTGACTGACGCTTCCTACGGAAACCTCACTACCGACCGCATACAACAAAGGGGAGAGACTGTAATTCAAGCAACACAATCGTTCGAAGTAATGCCCGCTTTTCGTCATCTAGTGGGGAGTTAGGGGGGGACTACCATACTCCCAGGACTACCTACTCCACCCCTTTGAGAAATTTTCCATGAGGCAATTTACCGAGTCCGCTTAAGCACTTGTGCTGATTCTTGAAGTGGATTTCCGATGATACTCTTTGAGAGTAACTTCACCTCTACAAGTTGCAGGGAGATTAAAAAATGAAGAAGATTACCAACCTAGTCTGGAATCTAAGAATGTGGAAAGATACACGCGGTCAGGACCTCATCGAGTACGCGTTGATGGCGGGTTTCGTGGCCGTAGCTGCCGGGGCAATCATGCCTGGCGTCGCATCGCAGATCAGCGTCATTTTCTCGAAAGTCAGCAGCGCTCTTACCGCCGCCGGCTCCTAAACAGTACTTTCGGAAAACGCTGTACGTTGTCTCCTATTCATGGGTGGATGCCATTTGGCCTCCACCCATTTTTTTCGCGTTCAGACGGACTCTTATTAGTGGGTCGCCTGAAGTTGCTCTCCCCCGACCGGAATCCGGCCCAGATTCCCCTCGGCGTCAAAGTCCCAATCCCTTGCCTCGCCTACGATCTCCAGCGCCGGGTTCGCCTCAATCACCGGACGCAAGTTCTCTGTCATTCCCAGAAGCCCGAGTTCCATGGAATTCCTGATCCATCCAATGGTCACGTCTTTGCTCGAAAATTTTCCTACCGTCGGCGCGATCTTTTCGAGGCAGACGCGGTCGCTGGCAAAGTGCATCGGCGCGCGGATTGCCGCCGGAGTGGACGCTGTCAGAGAATTGATCTGCGTGGGATTCCAGTCGATCTTTTCGAGCAGCCGGTCGTGCACCACATCCGCCATGCCCAGTCCAACTCCATTGTTGTAGCTCAGATCGCTGATGTCGCGAATGAAGACCCGTTCGATCCGCGGAGTATTGGGCCAGGGGTTATATAAGCCCTGCACGCTGCGGTTTACGACCTTGGTATCCATGCCGGCGCCGCTGATATTCTTGCCGATTTCATCCAGAATCAGGACGTCCAGATCGCAGGGAATCTTGCCCATCCAGGACTTCACCAAAGCGAGCAGCTCTTCTTCCTGCCGCTCCATTTTGTCGACCGGGACGGCCGCAATCTTGGCCGTATTGTGGTTCGCGTCTTCCAGGATGGCCAGGCCGCCAAGGATCTTGCCCGAGGCCAGCACCTGCCGGCCGACCGTGCGGATGACATTCTCAAGGCCCAGCCTGTAGGCGTAGGTGTGATAGCGCTGTGCGCCGGCAAACTTGCCCAGGCCAATAGCCATCATCTTGAAGAGGCCGCTTTCAATCTTGCCGGCAAAATCGGTGTGCCACTTTACGCGGCCGATCAGCATGACGCCATCGCTTTCCAAGGCATTCTTATCCATGAACGCCTCGATGCCATCGCTGGTGGATCCGAGAGATACCACTTCCAAAGAGCTGACGACCGGGCACCCCATGGTCGCCTCGTGGATGCCGTAGTGCGCAAGAACGTCGGCCTGGCCTTCCGCCGTTGCCGCCCCGTGGCTTCCCATGGCCGGGAACAGGAACGGGTGTACGCCTTGCGATTTCCAAAAGTCCACTACCGCGCGTACGATGGTGGCGATGTTGTGTATGCCCCTGCTTCCGACGCCGATGGCTACACGGCTTCCCGGCTTCAGACGCTGGCCGAAGCCGGCCGCGCTCAACTGCTTCTGCACTTCATCGGGTATGTTCTTAAGGGCGCGATCCTGAAAATGTTGCCGGACCATCAGCAGGCGTGAAAATTCCATGCTCGGATTATATCGCGCAGGCCGCTCGATGCAAACCGGCCGGCTACAGCCAGTATTCCCACTTTCCTGTTTGCAGCACGTAGAACGAGAGAGCGCCGTTGGTGACAGCGTGCGCCAGGATGCAGTCGCCGAGGCTTTTCGTGCGCACCATCCACCAGTTGTAGAGCAAGCCGGCGATGAGCCCTACTTCCCAATAGAGGCCATGCTCGGAGGCGAACAGCAGCGCTGTGATCCACATGGCCTTCGATGTGTAGGTCCCCAGTTTTACGTTCTGGAAATCGGGTGAGATTACCCAGCGCATCAACCACGCGCGCCAGAAGAGTTCCTCGATAATGGGAACAAGCGCCACCGCGCGGAAACAGCGCAGCGTCAGGACCATCTCGTCGGACAGCAAATCCTGTGAGATGGAGCTGTGCAAGTTTCCGGTGATCGGGTTCTGGAA
>JANXXV010000094.1 GCA_025350445.1 Bryobacteraceae bacterium
AGCTCCGCCGTCGCCTCATCCAGCGTGGACCCCAACAGCGCATTGCTCGCGGACGCTTCAATCTTCCGCAGCAACAATTCCAGATTTATAGCCGGCGCAAACGCAGCAGTCAGTTTCGACAACCAAATCTCGAAAATCAACGCTGGCACAGACTCCGCCGTCAGCCGTGCATCCCAGTTCAGAATCCGCTGCACCGCCGCCATCCGCATGCCCGGCGCTGGCTTCCATTTTCTAAGCACCGCCTGAAACCGCCGAGCCGGAATCGACAACACATCCTGCTGCATCACTTCGAAATCGGGCACTCCAAACTTCTTCGCCCCCGCAAGCAACTCCTCCACCCGCTGCACGCGGTACGCCAGGCCCCATTCATAAGTCAAGATCTTGTTATACCCGGCGGGAAGAATATTGTTGTTCGCCGATGCCAGAAAATGCTTTGCCGGATTGAACGAAGCCGGCATCTGGTCCGCCGGAATGTAGCCGCTCCATTCAAACTCTCCATCGCCCGGAACCGGCAGCAGTCCAGTCCAGTTCTTGCGCACCGGAGCCGAACCCGCCGCCACGAAACCAATGTTGCCCGCGGTATCGGCGTAAACCATATTCTCCGATGGAACCCTGAATCGCGCCAGTGCCGTCCGGAACTCGGTCCAGTTCTTCGCACGCGCCCCGGAAAGCATCGCCAGATAACCCGCGCCGCCCGGTTCGGTTCCCACCCAGCGCAGCGCATACGCCCGCTGATGCGCCCGGTCTTCATAAATAATCGGACCGTGGATCGTGAACCGCAGTTCCGCCTCCCGCGGGCTCAATCCCTTCACCGCAATCTTCGGCCGTTCGATTGCAACCGCCTTCCACGCTCCCTGAAACCAATACTCATCGGCATTTTTCGGATTCAACTTCTCCACATACAGATCCTGCTGATCGGTGCCCGTGATGGTGAATCCGAATGCGATGTTTTCGTTATGACCCAAGGCGATACCCGGCAGCGCGGGCTCCCCCGCACCGATCACATTCCACCCCGGGGCGACCAGATGAACCGTCTTTCGCAGCGAGGGCACGTCGAGCGCGCGATGCGGATCAGACGCCAGCAGCGGCTTGCCGGAAGCCGTGCGCGTGCCGTCCACCGCCCAGTTGTTACTGCCTTGGCCGAAAGCCGGCGCCGTCATCAAGCCACTGAATTCGCGCACCACTTCAAGAGTAATTTCGGCCAGATTCACACCCGGCGGCAGGGTCACGTCCGGCTTGGGAAACAGCAGATCGTTCTCTAGCGACGCGCTCAACCCTCGCTGCGCCACCTCTTGCGCACGCGTTACCTCATGCACCACGTTGCGGCTGATAGAAAGGCCCGCCACGCGCGCCAGGCAATCCTCCGGAGCCCATAACCCCGGGTCATAACCGGCGGCGCGAAACTCCATCGTGCGCGCGCCGTTCAACGATTTGATGTAAGCGTTGATGCCGTTCGTGAACGCAGTGATGATCTGCCGCGCGTCCGGCGAGTAACTCTGCCACTCCGCGTTCCAATCGCCGCGGAAGTGGAACAGCCGGGCCATTCTGTCGCGCGGAATCAGCTGCGGGCCCAGCACCTCGGCCAGTTTGCCTGTTCCAACGCGCCGCCACAGGTCGAGCTGAAAAAGCCGGTCCCGGGCATTGATGTACCCGTTAGCGAAGAACAAATCGTCCGTGTTTTTCGCGTAGATATGCGGCACACCCCAACGGTCGCGCAGAATCTCTACCGGCTGCTTTAGCCCGGCCACCTGTACCGTCTCCGCGCGCGCGGAAACCGCCAGTAGCAGCAAGATAGCGCGCTGCATTATTGCGCCGAAGGCCAACGGGGCTTGCGTTTCTCATGGAAGGCGGTGACGCCTTCGGTGAAGTCTGCGCTCTCGAACGCCCGTCCCCTGTATTCCGCCGCCAGTTTCCCAAACGAGAGAGCGGTCGCGTCCCGGGTAACGTGGACAAATTCCAAACCCGTCGCGATGGCCTGCGAACTCGACTCCGCCAGTTGCGTCGCGATGGCGGTGGCACGGTCGTCCAGTTCCACCGCCGGAGCCACTTCATGGATGAAGCCCCACTGCATGGCTTCCGGCGTGTTGAAGATGCGCCCAGTCAAACTGAGTTCCACCGCGCGCCGCTCCCCCACCGCAGTCTTGATGGAGCGAAAGATCACAAACGGCCACATCGCAACGCGGATCTCCGTCAACCCGAACGTGCACCCCTGCGCGGCGATGGCGACATGCGCATTCGCCACCAGGCCCAGACCGCCGCCCAGCGCGGGACCTTGCACCGCGGCCACAATCGGCTTGTTGCTGCGCGCTCCAATCGTAAAAACCTTCTCGTGAATATAGGTGCGCGGCGCCGCGTCCGGTTGAAGCACTTCATCCAGATCCATGCCCGCCGAAAACACCGGCCCGTTGGCATCAATCAGAATCGCGCCCACCTTTGGGTCTTTCACGCTTCATCGAAGGCGCAGGCGAATGCATGGCACAGATCGATACTCAACGCATTCCGTTTCTCCGGCCGGTTCAAAGTCAGGCGCAGTACGCGCCCCTCGCGGCTAACTGTCAAGCTCTCGCTGGTCAACATCGATCTCCATGCGCAGTAGCGCGGCGCTCATTGTCTTCCCCTGCGCATCCACGCGGAAGGTCAGCGTTCCGCCGCCGCCCAGCGCCTCGTGGAGTAGAAAGTTCAACGCGCCCAGGTTGGGCAGTTCATATCGATTCACCTCGCCCTTCACCATTTCACCGAAATGCCGCTTCACGCGCTCCGCGGTCACTTCGCGCACCAGAAGGGGATAGTGCCGCGAATCGTAGGCGATGACGCCGATGTTCGAAGTGTCGCCCTTGTCGCCCGAACGGCCATGGGCGATTTGCGATAACGGGATCTTCATTCCACCACCTCCACGCTGGTCTCGATCTCTGTGCGTGGCACCAGCGCAGGCCAATAGGCTACCACTTCGCGCACCGGAGGGCGTCCATCTCCGAAGCCTGTGGCCGTCGGCGGACCGTTCAGCACCAGCGGGATCAACTCGCGTGTGAAGCGGTCCACCGCCTTGCGGTCCGCACCGCGAACGCCGATGCGCAGTTGGATCTCAGGCGGGTCGGCTGGAGGACGCGCCGCCGGCCCGTGGCAGGCGTTGTAGCCAAAGTACTCTGAGAAAATCTCATCAAAATGCAAGCCGAGCCCGCGCAACCGTTCCCGCACAATGGCATCGGCAGCCTGCGCTTTCTCCAGCGCTTGCGGCCAACTGTAGACTAGCGTGCCAATGGCCTTCCATCCAAACGCATAGCTGATGGAAACCTTCAGGGTTTCAGTGCGCGGGCCGCCGCGAATACCGGAGACGCGCACGCGGTCCGGGCCAATATCTTCCAGCTTGATGCTGGTGAAGTCGGCCACGCAATCCGGCGTGATGTAGTTCTTCGGGTCCCCCAGTTCATAAAGCAGTTGCTCCTTCACCACGTCGCTATGCACACGGCCGCCGGTGCCGCGGTGCTTGGTGATGACGAACGATCCGTCAGGCTCCGCTTCAATAATCGGATAACCCACGTTGGCCATGTCCGGAATGCTCTGCCAGTCTACCTGGCAGTTGCCGCCGGTACACTGCGCACCGCATTCCACGATATGTCCGGCGATGGTCCCGGCAGCCAGCAGGTTGTGGTCCGTGGCCTTCCATCCGAAGCGGTGAATCATCGGCGCCAGTGCCAGCGCGGTGTCGGTACAACGGCCGGCGATGATCACATCGGCGCCCGTTGCCATCGCATCCACGAGCGGAAACGCGCCGATGTAAGCGTTGGCACTGAGGATCTGATCGCGAATGGTAGAGAGCGGCTCGCCGGTATCCATGTTCTTCATGGCTAGGCCCCGCGCCAGCATGTCATCCACCCGGCTGTAAATATCGTCTCCCAGCACCACCGCCACTTTCAACGCCGGAGCCAGCCGCCTCACTTCCTGCGCGCACGCGATGGGATTCACCCCGCCCGCGTTCGCAATCACCTTGACGCCGCGCTCTTTCAACAGCTTTGCCACGCGCCCAATCAACACCGGAAAGTCGCGGGCATAACCCAGCTTCGGATCGTCCCGCTTCTGCTTCTGCAGAATCGACATCGTGATCTCCGCCAGATAATCGAGGATCAGATAGTCAATCGGCCCCTGCTCCACCAGGCGCACCGGCGCCTCCAGCCAGTCGCCCCAAAAGCCTTGCCCGTTGGCAATGCGGATCATAGCGTCTCCAGCACCAGATGTTCGCTGGGCCTCGTGGAATACATGCTCACCTCCAGGGCGAACGTCAGCACGCGGCGCGTACTCAACGGGTCTATCAGGGCATCCACATGGCCGCGCGCCGCGGCGAACTTCGCATCCAGCCAGCGGTCGTAATCGGCACGCGTTTGATCAATTCTGCGCTGCAACTCTTCGGGCACCGGATTTCCCTCTTTCCGCAGCTTTTCCAGCTCCGGACCATGGACGGCCTTCACCGCCGATTCGCCTTCCATCACACCAATGCGCGCCGTGGGCCAGGCGAAGGCGAAGTGTGGATCGAAGCCCTGCGCCGCCATCGCGTAGTATCCCGCGCCGCTGGCATGATTGGTGGTGAGCACAATCTTCGGCACCGTCGCGCAGGCCATGGTTTCCACCATCTGTGCTCCCGCCCGGATGATACCTTCGCTCTCGGCCTCGCCACCCACCATGAAGCCGGAGACGTCTTGAATGTAAAAGATCGGGGTGCGATGGCGCTCGGCGTTATCCACAAAGTAGGCCACCTTGCGCGCCGATTCCGTATACACGATGCCGCCAATCCGAGGCCCTTCGGGCGTTCGCAAGAAGCCGCGCCGATTAGCGATGATCGCCACCGGATGCCCCGCCAGACGAGCGTTGGCGCAGAGCATCTCCGGCGCATGTCCGGGCTGAAATTCGAGATAATCTTCCGCATCGAAGATGCGATCGAGTATCTCCGTCACTTCGTATGGCGCACGGTGATCCGCGGGCAGGACATCATAAAGACCCTCCGCGGATTTCGCAGGCGCACCCGCGTGCGGCCTCGGCGGCGGTTCGGGAATCGAGCGGAACTGCTGCCGGATCAGGGCGAGACAATCGGCATCGTCCTTCGCCATAAAATGCGCCACGCCGCTGACGCGCGTGTGCATCGCCGCGCCGCCCAATGACTCGGCGTCAATCACCTGCCCCACCGCGCCCTTCACCAGGTTCGGCCCGCCCAGCCCCATGAAGCTGGTCTTCTCCACCATAATGATCACGTCGCTAAGCGCAGGCAGATACGCGCACCCGCGATGCACGGCCCCATCACCGCCGCGATCTGCGGGACGCGGAGCTTGTGCCGCATCAGCGAATTGTAGTAAAAGATCCGGGACGCGCCATACTGCCCGGGAAAGATACCGTCCTGCAACGGCAGATTGACGCCGGCCGAGTCCACCAGATACACAATTGGCACGCGGTTGCGCATGGCAATCTCCTGCGCCCGCAGGATCTTGGTGATGGTCTCGGGCCACCATGCACCGGCCTTCACCGTAGCGTCGTTGGCAACAATCACGCAAGGGCGCCCTTCAATTCGCGCCAGCCCCGTCACCACACCGGCACCCGGCGCCTGGCCTTCGTAGCGGTCCCACGCAATCAGCAGGCCCACTTCCAGAAACATGGACCCATGGTCAATCAGCTTGGCGATACGCTCCCGCGCGGTGAGCTTCCCGTCGCGATGCTGCTTATCGATCTTTGCCGCGCCGCCGCCCAGCCGCAGACGGTCTTCCAGTTCCTGAAGCTGCTCTACCTGTTGCTTCATCCGCTCTTAGTTTACTGTGTCGGCTATGCTAGCTGGAGATGCTTGGAATCGATAACCGCGCGGCGCGTGTTACCTGGACCGGATTGCTAATCGCGCTTGTCGCCTGGATGGGGTACAGCGCCCGCGGCGCCATCCTGCTCTTCATCCTCGCGATCTTTTTCGCCTACCTGCTGGCCCCGGTAGTCGAATTTTTGGATAGCCGGACGCCGCGCAGCGTGCCCCACGGCTTGTCTCTGGCCGCCGTCTACGCGGTGCTGATCGCTTCCTTGATCTTCGGCGGCATCTCCTTCGGATCGAAACTTTCCGACCAGGCATCGGCTTTGATGACGCGCCTGCCGGATTTGATCAACAATCGCACGCTGGAAAGCCAGCCCCTTCCCGGCTGGCTGGAACCCTATCGCGCGCGAATCATCGATGCTGTCCGCGCGCAAACGCAAAACAGCGCTCAGCAAATCGTCCCCATGCTGCAAAACTTCGGCCTGAAGATTGCCACTCTTGCAGGCGGAGCCCTCTTCTTCGTCCTGGTACCCATCCTCAGCTTCTTCTTCTTGAAAGACGCGCGCGAGTTGCGCCGCCACCTGCTCAGCTTCTTCTACGCCAGCCCGCGGCACGACGCACTCGAAGAAGTGCTGGACGACCTGCATCTCCTGCTCGGCAAATATATCCGGGCGCTGGTCCTGCTTTCCGGCGCCACGTTTTGGAGCTACCTCATCTTCATGGAAGTGTTCCGCGTGCCCTACTCGGCGCTGCTCGCCGTGCTGGGCGCGATGCTTGAGTTTATCCCCGTGTTGGGGCCGCTGACGGCTTCGGTGATCATCCTGCTGGTAGCGGCTTTCAGCGGCTTCCCGCACGTGTTGTGGATTCTCATCTTCCTGGCCGTCTACCGCATCTTCCAGGACTACATCCTTTCGCCCTACCTGATGAGTGAAGGAGTGGAACTGCACCCGTTGCTGGTCATCTTCGGCGTGCTGGCAGGCGAGGAAGTCGGCGGCATCTGGGGCATGTTTCTCTCGGTTCCCTTCCTGGCCACCATGCGTGTCATCCTCGTGCGATTTCAAAAGGGCAAACTGCAGGTATGAAATGGTGGGCACTTTTATACGCTGCGCCGCTCTTTGCCCACACCATCAGCATGAGCAACGGCGACCTGCAAATCCAGGGCAACCAAGCCGGGTATCAACTGCGCATGCCTGCCTATGAGATCACGCACCTGCGGGATCCACCCCGGCAGTTGTTCGAAAGCCTGCGCTTCTCCAGCGGCGGCCGCGACGCAAAGCTGCTTCAGAAAACCTGTCACGATAACCCGGCCACCGGCATGTATGTATGCGACGCCACCTATGAATTCCCCGCCCCTGTAGAGACGCTTGATGTGGAATGCCGTCTGGCGCGAATTACCGTTCCGAACCACGTTCATCTACTGCGCGCCGCCCGCGATGGAAAGACGGATCAGGCAATTTTCGATGTATCGTTTGAGAAAGCATCGCTGCGCTTCCGTCCGCTCACTCCGCTGGAAACCGCCATCAACGAGATCTTCGCAGGCGCGCTGCGGGCCTCAACCGCCGTAGCCGGGCTGCTGTTCCTGTTCGCGCTGGCGCTGGCATCGCGGTCGTGGAAAGAACTAAGCATGCTCACAGTAGCCTTCGTTCTTGGCGAAGCAATCGCCTGTCTGATCCAGTGGAATCCTTCGCCCCGCTTCATTGAGGCAGCGATGGGCCTCACCGTCGCCTATCTGGCCGTGGAGATTTTGCTTTTGCCCACTGCGGGCCACCGCTGGGCTGTAGCGGGAATTCTCGGCATCTTCCACGGCATGTACTTCGCGCTTTTCATCAGGAGTAGCGAGTACCGTGCGGCGTATGTGATGGCCGGCGTCGTGGTGGCGGAGCTTTCGCTGATTCTGATCCTGTGGCTGCTTACGCGGCGGGCTACACGCGTCCACCGCTATGCGGCGATGCTGCTGATCGGCGTCGGCATGGTCTGGTTCGCTCAAAGTACGATGCGGTAGAGATGCCACTCTTTCATGTGTACCGCCCCGGCCCGCTTGTAGAAATTGATCGCCAGCTCGTTCCAGTCCAGCACTGACCACTCCATGCGGCCGCATCCCCGGCGTTTGGCTTCCTCTCGTACCTCGTTGAAAAGCGCCAGCCCCACTTTGCGGCTGCGGTATTGCGGCAAGACGAACAGGTCTTCGAGGTAAAGTGTCGGGAGAGCCAGAAAGCTGGAGTAGGTTTCAAAGGCAAACGCGTAGCCCGCGGATGCTCCATCCACCTGGGCGATCCAGGCGTCGAACCGCTGGTTCATGTCGGTTACCAGACGCTGCCTGGCCTCCGCCGGCGGGCGGGGCAAGCTCTCGTAATCGGCTAACGCATCCACCAATTCGAGGATCGCCTCAGCGTCGGCCGCGTTGGCGCGCCGGACACTCGGGGGGGCACTCGGGACAAGAGGCGGGGCGTCCTGTTCGGGCATCTTGGTACGATAACATGCAATGGCATTGATCACTCTTTCCGGCGCGCCGGGGTGCCGGACGGAAGAGATCGCTCGGATCTGCGCACAACGTTTACGGTTCGAACTCATTACCGAAAGCCGGCTGCGCGCCATGATGGACGCCGAGTTTGGGGCTTCCTTTCCCATTCCGGACCGCGCCTACCGGCATGTCGTCGCTTCCATGCTTGCACGCCTTGCAGTGGACCACCACGTGGTCGCCGCGGCACATGGTTCGGAGGTTCTATTCAAACATCTTCCCGGCGCATTGCGCGTGCAGATTGCGGCTCCCGAATCCCGCCGGGCCGGTTCACTGATGATTGACTTCCAGATTGAACGGCTGGCGGCGCTTGAGTTGTTGCACAAACTCGAAGACGACGAGAAGTCCGACCGCAAGCGGAAGTTCGGACGGTCCGTCCCGCGGCTATCGGATTTCGACATCAGCTTGAATGAAGAGTTCCTGGATTGCGAACAGACGGCATCCATCATTGAGAGTGTGGCCGCTTCCATGGGGCTTGTCGAGCAGGGCTTGTTGCCCGCCGGCGCCGAAGCGCAGCTGCAGTTTCAACTGCGTCTCCAACTGGCGCGTTACGGAATAGTGCCACCGGGGAGAATGAGCATCAAGCGCGCCGCCTTCATGCATCCCAGTGAAGAAATCTTTGCCAATCTGCTCGATTTCTACCGCATCGCCTGGGAGTATGAGCCGCGCAGCTTTCCGGTGCAATGGGGCAAGGACGGCAAGCCGCTTGAAAGCTTCACGCCCGATTTCTACTTACCCGAAGTGGATCTCTACGTCGAGTTAACCACAATGAAACAGGCCCATGTGACAAAGAAAAACCGCAAAGTGAAACTGTTGCGAACCATCTACCCGCACATCAACATTCAGGTGTTCTACCAGAAAGATTTTCAGAATCTCATCTTTAAGTACGGTCTTGGCGACCGGACCGCTCAGGCCCAGTCATGAAGCAACCGGTACGCCGGCTGTTCTTCTCACGCCTCGCGCGCCGGAAGGAAGCGGTGCTCAATTGCGGGAACAGTTGTTTCATGGCGGGCGTTAAAGTATGAGTAAAATGATCCCGCCGCATATTGATCGCGTGCTGTTTACCGAAGAGCAGATTCGGGAACGCGTGAAAGCGGTGGCGGAAGAGATTACGGAGAAATATCGCGGCCGGGAATTGAAGCTGATCGGCGTGCTGAAGGGTTCCGTGTTTTTCCTGACCGCGCTGGCCAGGGAAATCGGTCTGCCGGTGAAAATCGACTTTCTGGCAATTTCCAGCTTCGGAAATCAGAAGTCGGCGCCGGGCCTGGTGCGCATTGCGAAAGATCTGGACGACAGCATTGAGGGCGAAGACGTGCTGTTGATTGAGGATATCGTCGATACGGGATTCACCACGCGCTACCTGTTGCAAAACCTGGCAGGACGGGGGCCGAATTCGCTTTCGATCTGCACGCTGCTGGACCGGACGACGCGGCGCATCGTACAGGTGCCGGTGGAGTTCCGTTGCTTTGAGATCGACGATCGGTTCGTGGTCGGCTTCGGGCTGGATGACCGGCAGCTCTACCGCAATCTGGAATATTTGGCGGTAATGAAACCAGACGGGAAGTAAGGGCGTATCCTAGATAGTTGGACCAAGAAAAGCCGGACACTGAGAAGTTAGACTACGCAACGAGTATCGACGAACGCTACTCCGCGCTGCTGGCGGCGGCGCGTCCCAGCGTAATCGGCAGCCCCGAGGAACACGAGCGCCTGTTGAATGAGGCGGAAGAGCTGGTGGAGAAAGGCAACATCCTTGCTCCGGAAGAAGTAAAGCTGCTGTCTCTTCTGGTCTTTCTAATCGAAGCTTATGAAGCGGGTCTTGAGGAAGACGAAGGCCATGATGAAGACCATGACGAGCCCTCCCTCACGGTGAACCCTCCGGAACCCTACGAAACGCTGCAACGGTTGCTGCGCGCCCGGCAATTGGAACTATCCGATGTGGAGCATGTGTTCGGGAACGGCCATCTCGCCCGCGAAGTTCTCACGGGCCAGAGGGCAATTTCGAGAGGCCAGGCTAGAGAGTTGGCCAAATTCTTCCAGGTTCCGGCGAAGCTGTTTTACTAGTGTGCTATCCCGGCTAATTCTTTACAACATGCTACTGGTCATAAGGTGGGGCAGACACCTTGTGTGCGCG